>CAZGUL010000303.1:0-4277 GCA_964529055.1 uncultured Spirochaetaceae bacterium | reverse complement strand
TTGAGCATTTGCCTGAGGCAGACCCATCGCTGTGGTTTCCCAAATCTTTTTCTTTTTGTAGTAGGGATACAGGTCCTCGAGAAGCTGAACAGCCCTTTCCTCGCTGATGGTCTTTGCTATCTTCTTTTCCGCATGAAAGAAAAATTCGGTTTCCTCGGGCTGATACGCGATGAGCTTGTGCCATACATCCCGGATGTTGTTGAACAGTTTTTTGTTGATGTACCGGTGCAGCGCTTTTTTGTAGTAGTCCACCGCTTCGTCCGTCAGACCGAGCTGTTCCTTCTTTTCCGCCAGGCTTTTGACGATGTCCGCTTCCTCGAAATCGACCTTTATGAGCCTTTCCCATATCTCGTACATCTTGTCGGTTTCGTTTTCGTTGTTGTAGCATTCGGCCAGAACGCGAAGGGCGTATTTGTTTTCCCCGTACTGGAGGATTCTCTCCGAAAGGTATTCGACGATGTTCCATTTGTGATTGTCCGAAAATATGCTGATTATCATGATGAGATGGGAATCGTCGACGAGCTGCTGACTCAGTGAAATGATTCCCGAGAGGTAGAGCGCGATGATGCTGTTCTTGGTATGGTGAAGGTGTTCTTCGCACAGGGTCTTCACCTGTTCCTGGAGGTTCTCTTCAAAAATTTTGACCAGAATTTCATCCAGTTCCTTGAAGTTGTTTATCGTGTAGTTGTTCAGCGTCGCCCGGGTCCATTTCTCCTCGTTCAGCGACTCGTTTACGGCACGGATAATATCGGGACTTATCGTCGTGTTTTCTGACATTTTTTTCTCCTGATTATTTTGTATAGTGTTCGTAAACGACCGGGTTGAGGGCTTTTATCTTGATAAGCACCTCGTCTATTTTTTCCCGGCTTTCCTTCGCCGTTATGTAGTGATCGACGAGCCAGAAATAGCGGTTCAGAAGCCGGGGCATCAGGATGTCCTTTTTTTTCGGATCGTCCCTGAGTTCGACCTCCATGGCATAGATGGATTGTCTGAGCTTGCCGTATTCGATGGAACGGAGTTCTCTGCGCACGGAAAAGACGCCGTAAAGGACGCCGTAGACCGGCAGCCACTCCGCCGCTTCGGGACCCTCGTAACCGCTCTCGCGGATCTTGGCCAACAGGCGGCGGATCATCGCGGATTCCAGGGACTCGAAGTCTATGGCCTGCGGGTTCAGGAAGAATGCCTCCCGGAAAAAGACTTTCGATATCTGTATCTCGTTGATGAGGGCGTAACAGTCAGCCAGCCCGGCGAGAATTTCCGCCTGATCCTTTTTGGCCTGGTTTGCCGCGTCCAGATACTGAAGCGCTTTGTCGTAGGAACCCAGTCCCTTATAGCAGGTGCCGATGCGGTATAAGATATCAGCGTCCTTTCCCGCGGAGGAATGCCCCTCCAGCAGGGATTCGTAGCACTCAAGCCCGGTTTTGAATACGAGCTGTTTCAGGGAGGCGACGCACCTGTCCGATTCGCAGCCGGACCGGGTCGAAAAGGTCAGGAATCCCTTCCATTGATTAATAAGGTACTCGGCCTTTTCGAAGCGGTCCGTGCGTTCCGCCGCCGTGGCGAATCGGTCCCTCCAGTAGTGCGCGCATTTAAGCGACGCGACGACTTCGGCATTATCGAAGTCGCCGGCGAGGGCGCCTTCGAGCTTGCGGATCCCTTCCTCCAGGTTTCCTTGGGAAAAATCACCGTACGCGGAGGATAGTAGAGTATGTATATCGCCATTGTGGGCTGAGACTGCTTCCATAAGATGAATCATACCATTATACCATTACAGGAATTTAAGTCAATGATATACCGGCGCGGAAAGTATTTGAAATTTTTCAGGATTTCATATACCAATTAAGTATGATGAGAAACCGGGTGATAATCGCACCGTCTCTTCTTTCCGCGGATTTTTCCCGCATGAACGAGGAGATTCGTAAAATAGAGCGATACGGCGGCGACTGGGTTCACATCGACGTCATGGACGGTCATTTTGTTCCCAACATCTCCTTCGGGCATAAAATGGTCAATGACCTGCGCGGCCTTTCGCATCTTCCGTTCGACGTTCATCTCATGACGGAAAGACCCGAAAACTTCATCCAGGCTTTCGCCGAGGCGGGGGCGGATTACATCACTTTCCATCCGGAGGTCACGATCCATTCCCACAGGACCCTGGACTCCATCAAGCAGTTCGGGAAAAAAGCGGGGGTTTCCCTTTTGCCCTCATCCCCGGCCTTTTTTCTGCAGGAACTTTTTCCGTTTCTCGATCTCATACTCGTCATGACGGTAAACCCGGGGTACGGCGGCCAGCAGATGATTCCTGAATGTCTGGATAAGATACGTTTTCTCGGCGATCTCAAGAAAGACAAAGGCTACACCTATCTCATCGCCGCGGATGGAGGCATAAACCGCTTTACCGCCGCCGACGTCATAGCGGCGGGGGCCGAAGTCCTGGTGATGGGAACGGCTTTTTTCGCCGCCGATGATCCTGCGGCGGACATCGCGTCCATCCGGGGCGGGAAATTTGTTTAGCGGGCTTCCAATGAGGTCGAGAATTAACGAAGGGGATTGAACCGTCATGAAAAGAGATATTCCAACGTTCGCGCTGTGTCTGCTCCTGGCGTTGTGCCCGATCTTTATTCTGGCGGCGCAGGACGCCGATCCGGGACTGCGGGAGATAAGGCAGGGCATCGACTTCTACAAAATTTCGAATTTTTCCGCGGCGCTGGGAAAATTCACTTCGGTTCTCAAGAATCCCGCCTTCAAATCGGCTCACGGGGACGCTTTTTTCTGGTCCGCGAAATCGGCTGCCGCCCTGGGCCGGTACGACGAAGCGGCGAAAAACATCGAGCATTTTCTGAAAAATTTCCCCCGGAATCCGTATTTTCCCGAAGGCCTGTACGAAAAAGGCCGTCTTCTCCACCTGCAAGGCGAGCACGAGGCGGCCATCGTCGTTCTACAGGATTTTCTTGCCGCATATCCGGATTCAGAGTACGCCGCCAACGCCTATTACTGGATGGGAGAATCGCTTTTCGCGCTGGGAGAGTTCAAATCGGCTGAAAGAATGTTTTCCACGGTGACGACGAGATATCCCACGAGTTTCCGGGCGGAGGCGGCCAGGTTCCGCGCCGAACTGATAGGTCTCAAATACAGGGAGGAGGAGCTTCTCAAACTGTTGAAATGGAGCCACGAAGAGCATCTGAAAGCTCTGGAGGAATCAGGAAAGAACGAGACCGCCTATGCGGAAGCCCTGAAAGCCTATCAGCAGAAACTCTCCGCTCTGCAGGTGAAGGATTCCGAGAGCGAGGTCCTTCGCCTGACCGAGAAAGTCAACGCACTGGAAGAGCAGCTCAGGACGGCGAGGAACCCAACCGACGCAGCGACGACCGGCGGGACGTCCGCGGTTTCCGGCGAGGATTGGAGCGGCCGCGTGAAGGTCCTGGAAGCGAAGGCAGAAGCCCTGAAACTGAAGGAATACTATCTCGAAAGGCTCATCAAAGAGTACGAAGGGAAAAGGAAATGATCCGGAAGAAAACGGCCGGCATTCTCGTCCTTCTCGCCCTGTTTTCCGTTTCCGCCTTTCCGCTGGAACTTCAGGAAGGGAGAATAAAGCTTGTCCTGCACGAGAGGAGCGGGCGGTTTTCCGTGTCCTACCTGAAGGACGTCACGGGGCACGTTTACCAGCCGCTCTTTCTCGACATCGACCCCCGGACCTCTCTGCTCTCCGTCGTATGCGACGAAAAAGTCTTCAGGATGGGAGAGGCGGCCGAGTTCCCCTTTACGACGGAAAAAACTTCGGACGGCGCCGCGTTCGTATGGAAGTCACCGGCGCTGGAAGTCCGGCAGGATTTCAGTTTCGTCGCTTCGAAGGACGCGACCCTGCCGGACGGTATCCGGATTAAGCTGACCTTGAAGAACACCGGAGAAAAAGATTGCAGGGTCGGCGTCCGTTATCTTATCGATACCCACCTCGGAGAGCCCTCCGGCACCCATTTTTCGACCCCCCTGAAGGAGCGGTTCGACAAGGAGGCGTCGGTCCGGCCATCGGAAACGGAAAATTATTTCCGCTCCGCAGACCCGGGTGACAAGGAAGGAGCAGGCCTCCAGGTCATGCTGAAGGGGGACGGCGTTTCTCTTGTTGAAGAGGTGATTTTCGCCAACTGGAAGCGTCTCACTGAAACGGCATGGGGTTACGCGGTCAATCCGAATCGGAACTTCAACCTCCTTCCGTATTCGATAAACGACTCCGCGGCATGTATCTACTACGCGGTGGAAACACTGAAAAGCGGCGATAC
>CAZGUL010000302.1:0-4283 GCA_964529055.1 uncultured Spirochaetaceae bacterium | reverse complement strand
TACCGGTTTATGAATAAAAACATATCCCAAAATCCGGAATTTGTGCAGATGCGCCGGAACTGTCTGTTTGTTGACCCCGCCCCTCCGGTCGTGGTACGTTGACGGGAGATATAATGACAATCAGTTTCAGGGGAGGAAGAGAAAAATGAAAAAAGCGCGCCTGTTTATGACGGTTCTTCTTGTTCTTGTCGCCGCGGCGGGGGTCCTGTCCGCCGGAGGGGCGAAGGAAGCTCCGAAGCCCGCGGCCGCCGCGCCCGCTGCGCCTGCCACCGAGGACAAGGTCGCCTTCTACGCGAACATCACGTCCGTCGAGCCGATCATGGAGGCTTTCACGAAGGCCACGGGCATCAAGGCCGAATACACCCGGATTTCCACCGCTAAATTCCTGTCCACGGTCTTCACCGAATTCGAGGCCGGCAAGCTCATGGCCGACGTCATCCAGGCCCCGCTTCCCGTTCTGGAAATGCTCCGGGACAAGGGCGTCATCGCGAAGTACGATTCCCCGGCCGCGGCGGGCTATCCCGACTGGGCCAGGAAGAACGGCATCTATCTTTTCGGCATCGAGTACGCGGGCCTGATCTACAACAAGGAAGCCGTTAAGCCCGCGGACGTTCCGAAGCGCTACCAGGACCTGGCGGACCCGAAGTGGAAGGACAGGATCGTCATGGCCAACCCGGCCTCCCACGCGACGACGATCTGCTGGCTCGTGGGTCTCAAGGAAAACGTCTTCTCCTCCGAGGCGGACTGGCGTCAGTTCCTGAAGGGCCTGGCGGCCAACAACCCGATGTTCGTCGCCTCCTTCGGACCGACCCCGGCCCCCATCGAAAGCGGCGAGAAGCACATCGGCATATCGATGCCCAAGTACATCGTCACCAAGGCCCCGGCGCCCCTGGACTACGCGCGGACCGGCGACCAGCCCCTGATGGGAACCCCCCGGGCGATGGGCATCTCCTCGAAGGCCCCGCATCCCGTGGCGGCCAAAAAGTTCCTGGACTACTGGCTCTCGAAGGATGCCATGACGATCCTGGCGAAGGACGTGGGCGAATACGTTCTGGCCCCCGGGGTTTTTCCGCCCATCGACGGCATCGAAAAGACGAAGGTCATCGCGATCCGGGAGCTCTCGGACGACGAGATCAAGAAGTGGGGAGACGAGTTCAAGCAGATTTTCGCCGTGAAGTGATCTAAATGGAGATACGGATCAAAGGCCTGCGGAAGCATTACGCTTCCGACGGCAAGGTCATCAAGGCCCTGGACGACGTGGACCTGACGATCCCGGCGAACCACATCTTCACGCTGCTGGGGCCGTCGGGCTGCGGCAAGACGACCCTGCTGCGCTGCATCGTCGGGCTGGAAACGCCCGACGCCGGGGAAATCACCATCGGCGGCGAGACGGTGTGGTCGTCGAAGAAGGGGATCTACGTCCCCACGGAGAAACGCGGCCTGGGCATGGTCTTCCAGACCTACGCCATCTGGCCGCACATGAACGTGTTCGACAACGTGGCCTATCCCCTGCAGACGCGAAAGGAGCCGAAGGAGAAAATCCGGGAGCGCGTCGCGAAAACCCTGGCCTTCGTGCAGCTCGAGGGCTACGAGGGCCGGCCGGCGACGAAGCTCTCCGGAGGGCAGCAGCAGCGGGTCGCCCTGGCCCGGGCCCTTGTGGGCGAGCCGAAAGTCATCCTGTTCGACGAGCCCCTGTCCAACCTGGACGCGAAGCTCCGGGAGGAAACCCGCAAGGACCTGAAGGTCTTTCTCGGCGAGCTCGGCATAACGGCGGTTTACGTCACCCACGACCGGGTGGAGGCCCTGGCCCTGTCGGACAGCATCGCGGTGATGAGGTCCGGAAGGATCGTCGAGATCGGCACGCCGAAGAAGATTTACTTCGACGCGGAGGACCGGTTCGTCGCAGACTTCATCGGCCGGGCCAACCTGGTTTCCGCGGTGGTGCGGGAACAGCGGGACGACGCGACCGTCGTGGACTGCGGCCTGGGCCGCATCGCCTGCCGGAAGGCCGACTACCCGGTGGGCGGTAACGTGACCCTGTGCCTGCGGCCGGAGTTCATCGAACCGGCCCGGGGAGGGGAGGACGGCGTCAACGTGGTCCGGGGGAAAATAGAAACCCTGGTTTTCATCGGCGACGCCTACGAAGGGGAGATCCGTGCCGGCGGCGAAAGCCTGCTCGCCCGGCTGGGGCCCGAAACCGACCTCCACGAGGGCGAGGATGTGAGCTTCCGGGTGAGCCCCGGCCACTGCCTTCTGGTTCCGGCGTAGGCGGCGGGTATGGCGCACAAGCACGCGAAAATGACCTGGGGCCTCATCGCCCTGGTCGGCTTTCTCACCGTCTGTCCGGTGCTCATGCTCGTCTTCGGGAGCTTCTCCACCGGGCTCACCGCGTCGGGGGCCTTCACGGCGGCCAAGTACGCCGAGGCCTACTCCGACCCGGCCCTGCTGGAGGTGCTGGGGAACACCCTGGTGTTCGTCGCCGGGGCGGCGGCCACCGCCACCGCTCTTGCCCTCTTCCTGGCGTACCTGAACACCCGGACCGACATGCCCTTCAAGTTCCTGTTCAAGATCATATCGGTCATTCCGATGATGATTCCCCACATCCTGTTTTCCGTCAGCTGGGTCCTCCTGCTGAATCCGTCCAACGGAATTTTCAACCTGATCCTGAAGCAGGTCTTCTCCCTGGACAAGGCCCCCCTGAGCATCTATTCCATGCCGGGGATGATCCTCGTCGAGGGCCTCCTGGACCTGCCCATCGCGTACCTGATCATCGCCCCCGCAATGGCCTCGTTCGATGTCGCCCTGGAGGAATCCTCCCGGGTCTGCGGGGCCGACAACGGACGCACCCTGCTGCGGATAACCCTGCCGGTTCTCCGGCCGGCCATCCTGGCGGCCTTCATCCTCTGCGTGATACGGTGTCTCGCGTCGTTCGCGGTGCCGTCGGTGATCGGGATGCCCGGCCGCATCTACGTGCTGGCCACCCACCTGTACCAGATGATCTCCACCGGGTTCGCGGCGGACTACGGAAAGGCCGCGGCCGTGGGCATGAGCGTGCTGGCCGCGTCGATCTGCCTGATCTACCTGTACCGGTACCTCACCGCGGCCAGCGAGAAGTTCGTCACCATTTCCGGCCGCGGCTACCGGCCCACGGTGATCCGGCTCAAAAAGGCGCGGATCCCGCTCTTCATCGTGATGGGTCTTCTGTCGCTGGTGCTTATCGTTCTGCCCGTGGCGGTCCTGTTCTACATTTCGCTGGTGCCCTATTCGATGGTGCCCAGCGCGAAGGCCTTCGCCGCCATGAGCTTCAAGCACTGGATCGCCGTGCTGAAGGACCCGCTGTCGCTGCTGTCCCTGAAGAACAGCCTGTTCCTGGGGGTCTTCGGCGCCACCTTGGGCGTCACCCTGTCGGTCTTCGTGGCCTACGTCATCGTGAAGGTCAGGACGAAGAGCGCCGGCATCCTGGAGTCCCTGAGCTTCCTGTCCTTCTCGTTTCCCGGAATCGTCATCGGCGTGGGCTTCATGTGGTTCTTCGTGCAGACCCCGCTGTACGCGACGATCTGGGCCCTCCTGATCGGCTACATCGCCACGTACCTGCCCTACGGCATCCGGCCGCTCACCAGCGCCTTCGTGCAGATCCACGGCCACCTGGAGGAGTCCTCCCTGGTGGCGGGCGCCTCGTACCTGACCACCCTCAGGCGCATCGTGCTGCCCCTGCTGGTGCCGGGCCTCACCTCCGGCTGGGTGCTGATGGCGACGATGTTTTTCCGTGAGCTGACCCTGTCGGTCGTTCTGTCCCGGCCGGGGACGGAGGTGCTGGCGGTGCAGATCCTCAGGTTCTCCGAGGACGGGCTCTGGGGGCGGCTGTCCGCCCTGGGAATCATCATGATTTTCATTTCCACGCTGCTCGTGGTCGGGGTCAACCTGATCGGGAACAAATTCAAGCCCGCCGAGTCGTAATCCGCGGCCGCCGCCCTAGGGGGCGGCCCGCTTCTCCCCGGCCTTTATCTCGTTCCAGAGACTGTCCATCAGCGCGAAGTGGTCCGCACCCGGCGCGAGACCTCTCTCTTTCATCCGGCGTTCCACTTCCCTGAACCTGCGGCTGAACTTGACGATGGTCCGGGACAGGGCAACCGACGGGTCGATCTTCAGGAACCGCGCCACGTTGACGACTGAAAACAGGATGTCGCCGATCTCGTCCTCGATCCTGTCCCGGTCGCCGTGCTCGCAGGCCCGTCGGGCCTCCTCGGCCTCCTCCCGCACCTTGTCCCACACGTCGCCGGCCT
>CAZGUL010000301.1:0-4289 GCA_964529055.1 uncultured Spirochaetaceae bacterium | reverse complement strand
GGCGGCAGGATCCGGCAGGCCGGAACGCCGGAAGACCTGTATTACCGCCCCCTGTGCAGGGCGACGGCGGACTTCATAGGCGAAACGAACAAGGTGCCGGCGGTGGCGGGGAAAAAAAAGGAAAAAAACCGCGTTTTCGTCGTGGGAAACAAGAAGATGGAAATCCCCGAGAACTGCCTCCGTCCCCTGACTCCGGATGTTCTCCGGGACGGACGCCGGGTAACGCTGTATATCAAGAGCGAGCACCTTGTCCAAGGCAGGGACCCCAGGGGACTGCGCGGCAGAGTCGTCGGGAAGTTCTTCCGCGGATCCTACACGGTGTACGCCGTCGACGTCCACGGGTTCACCCTGCGTATGTGGAGGGCTTCCACCGGGGAGGACCTTCCGCTGGACCGCGAGGTCTTCCTGTCCTTCAAACGGGATTCGGTCCTGGTGTTCGAGGACGACACCGGAGGGGACGCGCATGTCCAGCATGTTTGAAAGGCACGACCGGTACAACTTCGAGGCGAAAATCGACTACACCCTCGACCTGGCCCTGCCGAAAAACACCTATTTCCTGACTTTTTATTTTTACGTCCCGAAATCCCTGAAAATTTCCCCGACCACGTATTCAAAAAACGATTTTTACGCGGACATGTACACCAACATCCGGTTCCGCAACCCCCGCTTCACGCTGGCGGAACTGCTGGATCCGGGAAACCGGCTCTCACCCCTCTGGCAGATCAGGAGCAGCATCGACATCATGCGCAATTCGGTGACGTCGGAGCTGGTGGACCGGAAAATCATTTACGAAATCCGCATGCTGGGCACGATTTTCCGCACCTGCGTGAAGGCCGAGGTCCTTGCCCTGGCGCGGATCCTGTTTCCGGGGAAAAATAACGGCTTCGTCGAAATCGACAGGCGCATCGAGGAATTCCTGGACGAACTGCGGAATTTCGACCGGAGTTTTTCGGCCCTGGGCGAAGAACTCCTGGCCTTCCGTATTTCCCGGGAACTGCGGGAAACCTTCTTTTTCGCCCGGGACCTCATCAGCCTGGACCTGCAGAACCACCTGACCCTGCTGCTGGACGCGTACAGGAAGCAGAAGGGGAAAGTTGCGAAAACCGTCGCGGACCGCATCATCGGCATCATCGAGGAGAAGAAGAAAACGCGGACAATTCACGGGAGCCCCCTGGTCCGCAGCCCCTCATCGACCAACGAGGAATTCACCTACTGGGAAGGAATACTGAAAAAGTACTTCCAGGGGGTTCTGTACCTGGAGGTGCGGGACAAGGACGCGAAGGAAAAGGCGCTCCAGTTCTTTTACGCGGTCGCCGCCGGCGTGGCGATGTTCCTGAGCCTCGTGCTGGGTTTCTGGATCGGAATGAAATTCTCGAACCAGCAGTCCATGGGTTTCATCCTCGCGCTGGTGTTTGCCTACATCGTCAAGGACCGGACGAAGGAAATCATCCGGGTGTACTCGAACCGGCTCATCCGGCATTTTTTCCACGACCGCAGGTTCGAGATCATCGATCCCGCCTCGGGGGAGGACATCGGCATCGTCCGGGAAACGGTGCGCTTCATGACTCCCGGGGACGTGCCTCCCGAGATCCGCCGCGAGAGGGGATCGGGACACATTACGGTGGTGGAAGCGAAAGGCAAGCCGGAGGAGGTCATCGTCTACGAGAAGGAAGTCGTGATCGACACCCGGAAAATCTCAAGGCGGCACACCCGCCACCGGGACATCAACGACATCATCCGCTTCAACATCCGGAAATTCATCCAGTACGCCGACGACCCCTTCCACGTCGACAAGGTGTGGGACTCGGAGTCCAAAAAAATCCGGCGTATCCGCTGCGCGAAGGTGTACCACCTGAATCTCATCATCCGGCTGGAGACCCAGACCGCCCCCAAGGAAAAGAAGCAGATCGTCTTCAAGCACGTGCGGGTCATTCTGAACCAGGACGGCATTCTCAGGATGAGCGAGACCTAGACTTTCCTCCGATGGTGACCGCCGCGACGGAAACCAGAACGACGATGGACGCCGCGGCGGTGCGGGGGCTCAGGGTTTCACCCATAAAGACGAGGCCCAGAACGATGGCGACCACCGGGTTGACGTACGCGTAGGTGGCCACCAGCGTGGTCGGCGCCGTCTTCAGAAGCCACGTATACACGGTAAAACCCACCAGCGAGCCGAACAGGACGAGGTATGCGAGGGCCAGAATCGAGCGCCCCGACATCAGCGACGGATCGAACCACCTCCATTCCCCCGCGGCCGTGCCGATGAGGAGGAGACCGGCGCCGCCGCCCAGGAGCTGCATCGCCGTCCCCAGGAGCCGGGAATCGGGAAACACCGCCTCGCGGCTCTTCAGGGACCCCAGGGCCCAGAAGAAGGCGCCGGCAAGCAGCGCGACGGCCCCGGCGGGATCGACCTCCCTTTCCAGGCCGACGAGCTCCGCGGGGCCGACGAGAAGCAGAATTCCCCCGAAACCGAAGAGTATCCCCAGGGACGCCGTCGGAGTAGGCCGATGATGCCGGGATTTCTCGCCACCCAGCATGTCCAGCGCGGTCATCCAGAGCGGCACGGAACCGATGATCAGGGCGGCGATGCCGGTGGGGACGATCCTCTGCGACCACGCAACAAGGCCCGATCCGCCGCCCAGCATCAGGATGCCCACGATGAAAGCCGACTTCCAGTTCCGCGGAGTCGGAGCCGCGTCGCCGGCCAGCCTCCGTGCGCCGTACAGGACCGCGCCGGCGATAAGGTTCCGGATTCCCGTCATCAGGAAGGGGGGGATCGTCTGAACGGCCAGGCTGTTTCCGATATAAGAGGAACCCCAAACGATGTAAATGCTCAGCATTCCGGCCCAGATCGCGCCCCGGCCCGGAGAATTATGTTCGTCCATCCCGGACATACTACGCCGGAGGGGCTGGAACGGCAAGCGGGAGGCGCCGGCCCGCATTGATATCCTCCGTCCCTCTCGGGTATAGTGCGGTAAAAACCGGAGGATGGAATGAAAAAACCTGTCGTCGGAATCATCATGGGCAGCGACTCGGATCTGCCCGTCATGCGGGAGGCCGCGGACGCCCTCGAAGCCTCCGGTGTGCCCTGCGAGATGAAAATCCTGTCCGCCCACCGCACGCCGAAACGGATGATGGAATACGTCGCGTCCGCCGAGGAGCGGGGCATCAGAATCATCATCGCCGGCGCGGGAGGAGCGGCCCATCTGCCGGGCATGACGGCGGCCCTGACCCCGCTGCCGGTGATCGGCGTTCCGATAAAAAGTCCGGCCTTTTCGGGTCTCGATTCCCTTCTGTCCATCGTCCAGATGCCCGGAGGCGTTCCGGTGGCCACCGTCGCCGTGAACGGGGCGAAAAACGCCGGCCTCCTGGCGCTCCGCATTCTCGCCCTGGGAGACAGGAAAATCCGGCAGCGCCTGGATGAGCAGCGGAGCCGGATGGAGGCCCAGGCGGAGGAAAAAGCCCGGCGGCTCGAAGAAGAAGGCCTGAAAAAATAAGCGTACCGCGCCCCCGGCGTGATATAATTTATACGCATGGCCAAAAAGTCGCCCCTGGAAAAAAGCGTCGAGGAATTCATCCTGTCCCGGACGGGCCGGTTCTCCTTCGAGGAACTGTCGGAAAGCCTGAAAGCACAGGGCAGAAAGAAATCCCCCGAAAAGGAAATCCTGGACATCCTGGAAACGGGCGGCCTTGTCTTCTCCCGGGATTTCAACACCTTCGCCCCCCGGCACGTATTCTTCCGCAGGGCCCGGTTCATGATTTCCCCCACCGACGACGAGGTGAAGGCGAAAATCCTGATTCCCGGCCACAGGTTCATACCTTTCTGCTCGCTGCTGACGAATCCCCGGGATTGCGTTCTCCGCCTTCCCGACGGGACCGAACTGCCCCGGCGGACGGTGGGGAAAAAGGTCCGGGACATCCTGATTTACTACTCGCTGTACGGCCGGGAAAGCCTGCCCGCCATGCTCGCGGCCGACCGGCCCGAAAACGCGGAGGCCCTGCGCGGGGCCGATTTTCCCGACGCGGCGGTGCAGGTGACGGTCTTCGATTTCGCCCCCGCCTTCGACCGGTGGAAATTCGTCTTCGGTGACGGGGTCCTTCTCGTCGTGGAGGACTGGATCCGGGGCGTTTTCACCATCGACCACGTGAAAAAGAAAAAGCGGCTGGAATTGATGAAGGACTCGGAAGACTGGATCCGCGGACTGGAGAAGGGCTTCTCGAAGACTTTCGACGACCTGGGCCTCAACTTCCCGCTGGAGGAGCAGGTCGCGTACGCCTATTTCTACGCC
>CAZGUL010000300.1:0-4312 GCA_964529055.1 uncultured Spirochaetaceae bacterium | reverse complement strand
CGGTCTGCCGGATGACGAAGGTGGTCGGTTCCCTGCGGGTGGAAAAAGACCGCATGGCCGGGAACCTGGAGGCTTCGGGGGACATGGTCCTCGCCGAAGCCGCGTATATCCTGCTGGCGGAATCGGGAGACCCGGAGGCCCACGAGAAGATCCGGCTCTTCACCCTCGCCTGCGAAAGGAACGGCACGAGTCTCCGGGACGAAATGAAAAAAGACCCCGCCGTGTGGAAGGGCGTCGCGGCGAGCCTCTCCCGGTCGCTGGGAATTTCCCCGGAAGATTTCTTTTCCCGGCCCGGCATGTACCGGGGAAAGGCCGCCGAAAAAGCCCGCGCCATAGCCGAAAAGTACCGGAAAATTTTCAAGGAACTCGAGGAGGCCGCAGAATGACGCTTGAAGATTCCCTCAGTTACGACGACGTTCTTCTTCTGCCGGGTCACGCCGACTTTCTTCCCGGAGATGCCGACGTCCGCTCCCGGCTCGTCCGGGACATATACCTGAACGTTCCCGTCATCTCGTCCGCCATGGACACCGTCACGGAGGAGGAGATGGCCATCGCCCTGGCCCTTGAAGGCGGAGCCGGGGTAATTCACCGGAACCTGAATCCACGGGACCAGGCGGACCAGGTCGCATCGGTGAAACGTTTCCTGAACTGGATCATCGAGTCTCCCGTCACCGTGGAAAAAGACCAGACCCTGGCGGACGTGGTGGAGCTGATGAAACGCTACCGGGTGTCGGGCCTCCTCGTTCTCGATCGGGACGGCAAACTGTGCGGGATTATAACGAGCCGGGACATGAAATTCTGCAGCGATTTCACCCAGAAGGTGGAGGACGTTATGACGCCGAATCCGATAGTCGAGGACGGCGAACCGGATTTGCAGAGGGCCCTGGACAAATTCCACCAGCACAAGGTCGAGAAGCTGCCCGTCGTCGACCGGGACGGCAGGATAAAAGGACTCATCACCGTAAAAGACATCGAAAAGCACCAGAATTTTCCTTCCGCTGCCCTGGATAAATTCGGCCGCCTTCTGGTCGGGGCAGCGGTGTCGCCCAACGACTACGCGGCACGCATGCCGCTCCTCCAGGAGAGCAGGGTCGATTTCGTCGTCCTCGACACGGCCCACGGCGACTCCCGGAGCGTCTGCGACGCCGTCACGAGCATAAGGAGGAATTTCACCGTTCCCGTGATCGGGGGTAACGTGGCCACCCCCGACGGAACCCGCCGTCTCATCGACGCCGGCGCCGACGCGGTCAAAATCGGCGTGGGACCGGGTTCGATCTGCACGACCCGGATCGTCGCCGGCATCGGAGTTCCCCAGTTCAGCGCCGTCCTCTGGTGCGCGGAGGAGGCCGCGAAGAACGACGTACCCGTCATCGCGGACGGCGGCATCAAGTATTCCGGCGACATCGTCAAGGCGGTCGGGGCGGGCGCCTCGACGGTCATGATAGGAAACCTTTTCGCCGGCCTGAAGGAAGCGCCGGGGCGGGAGATCATCTACGAAGGCCGCATCTTCAAGCAGTACCGCGGCATGGGTTCCCTCGCGTCCATACGGGAGGGCTCCGGAGACCGCTACCAGATGCGCCAGGGAGAGGAACCCGTTCCCGAGGGCGTTGAGGGACGCGTTCCCTACAAAGGTGACCTCAAGCCATTCCTGCACCAGCTTGTGACGGGGCTGAAAAAAGGGATGGGGTACTGCGGATGCCGGACGATAGCGGATTTGCAGAAATACAGAAAATTCGTTAAGATTTCTCATGCGGGGCTCCGTGAAAGCCATGCCCACGACGTGGCCATCACCCAGGAACCGCCGAACTATTCACGGTAAAAAGGGAAAACACGGTATGAATTTAGTCGTCATAGGGGCCCAGTGGGGAGACGAAGGCAAGGGAAAGATCGTTGATTTTCTGGCCGAGCGGGCGGATGTCATCGTCCGCTTTTCCGGAGGAGCCAACGCGGGACATACGATCGTCCACGGGGACGCAACCTACAAGCTGCACCTCGTTCCTTCGGGGATCATCTACCCCGACAGAAAAGTCGTTCTCGGCATCGGCATGGTCATCGATCCGGAAGCCCTGTTCAAGGAACTGACGACCCTGAGCGAGCAGGGAGTCGAGTGGAAGGGCCGCGTTTTCATCGCCGACCGGGCGCACCTCGTTCTGCCGCGGTACAGACAGATGGACGTCGAAATGGAAAAAAGACGCCGCAGGCCGATCGGCACCACGGGCCGGGGCATCGGCGTCGCCTACGCATTGAAGGCCTCGCGGGAAGGAATCCGGGTCGCCGATCTGTACGACGGGGAAGCCTATCCGACCTTTCTCGAGGAGGACCGGAAATTTCTCGAGCCGTATCGAGAGCGGATGCGGGACATGGTCGTCGATCTTCCGTCCTTCATGCACAAGCACAAGGGCCAGGTCATGCTGTTCGAGGGGGCCCAGGGCACCCTTCTGGACCTTGACCTGGGCAGCTATCCCTTCGTTTCCTCGGGCATGAGCGCCGCGGCGGGGGCCACCGTGGGAAGCGGCATAGGGCCCCGGCAGCTTGACCGGATACTCGGGGTTTTCAAGGCCTATTCCACCCGGGTCGGCAACGGTCCCTTTCCCACGGAGTTCCGCAGGGAAACCGACGGGGAACTGGAGGACACGATCCGTGAACTGGGCAGGGAATACGGGGTCACCACGGGCCGCCCCCGCCGGTGCGGCTACCTCGACCTCGTCGCTCTCCGCTATGCGTGCCGGGTCAACTCCATCGACGGTCTTGTCCTGACCCACATCGACGTCTACGACTCGATGGACGAGATCAAAGTCTGCGTGGCGTACGAAATTGACGGCGAAATAACCGACAATTTCCCCGCTTCCATCCAGGCGCTGAACCGTTCGCGGCCGGTGACCCGCTCCTTTCCGGGCTGGAAAAAACAGCTGGGGAACACGGCGTTTTACGACGACCTGCCCCGGCAGGCGAAGGATTACATAGAATTCATCGAGAACTTCACGGAAACCCCCATCGACATCGTTTCCGTGGGATATGAACGCAAACAGACCATCGTAAGAAGAACTCCATGGACACTATCCTGATCCTGGACTTCGGCGGACAGACCGCCCAGCTCATCTCCCGGAGAATTCGGGAGATGGGCGTCTACAGCGAGATCGTATCCCACGATTTCGCGCCCCGGTCCGAAACCATGAAATCGGTGAAGGGTTTCGTTCTGTCCGGGTCCCCGTCTTCGGTGTACGACGAGGACGCGCCGAAACCTCATCCCGACATTTTCCGGTCAGGGGTCCCGGTCCTGGGGATCTGTTACGGCCTGCAGTACATGACGCACCACCTGGGAGGATCCGTCGCGGCCCTGGAAAAGCGGGAATACGGAAGGTCCCGGCTGCATTTCACGGCTCCGAGCCCGCTTTTCCGCGATGTGCCCGACGGCTTCGTATCGTGGATGAGCCACGGCGACAGCATCACGTCTCCGGCGCCGGGTTTTCAGGCCGTCGCCGTATCCGAACACGGCATACCCGCCGCCTTCCAGCACGGCGAACGCGCATTTTACGGTATTCAGTTCCATCCCGAGGTGACCCACTGCGAATACGGCATGAAAGTCCTCGAAAATTTCGCCGTGGGGATATGCGGCGCCGCGGCGGAATGGTCGATGCAGGCCTACATTGATTCCGCCGCCGAACAGATCCGGCGCAAGGCGGGCTCCCGAAAGGTCCTTCTTCTGATTTCCGGAGGGGTTGATTCCACCGTCACCGGAGGACTCCTTCTGAAATCCCTGCCCCCGGACAACGTTCACCTTATGTACATTGATACGGGTCTGATGCGAAAGAACGAATCCGAGGAGGTGGCGGAAAACCTGCGCAAACTCGGCGCCGCGCATCTTCACCTCATCGACGCATCGGAGCGGTTCCTGACGGCCCTTGCCGGCGTCGGGGACCCGGAGAAAAAACGCCATATCATCGGCGACATGTTCATCCGCGTCCAGGAGGACGAAATCGCCAAACTTGACGTGCGTGACGCTCTTCTCGCACAGGGAACGCTGTACACGGACCTCATCGAATCCGGCAAGGGGGTCGGGAAAAAAGCCCACACGATAAAATCCCACCACAACGTGCGTTCACCTCTGGTGGAGGAAAAAAGAAGGCTTGGTCTCATCATCGAGCCCCTGGACCGCCTGTACAAGGACGAGGTCCGTGTTCTCGGCCGGCAGCTCGGAATTTCACCGGCAATCGTAAACAGGCACCCTTTTCCCGGACCGGGGCTCGGGGTGCGCATCCTCGGGGAAGTGACGAAGGAAAAATGCGACATCCTCCGGGACGCCGACGCCATC
>CAZGUL010000299.1:0-4312 GCA_964529055.1 uncultured Spirochaetaceae bacterium | reverse complement strand
GGACTCAACGTCTGCCGGCTTTCCTGCCGTGACGGGGATGCTCCGGTCCTGTCCGTCGTCGCCGTCGCGAAGGAAGGCAGTGCCGAGGCCTGCATGGAGGCCGCGGCTTGGAGCCTCGCGAAGGGGGACGTGCCGGAAACCGCGGAATTCCTGGTGTATCTCACCGACTCCGCCGGGGACGGCGCCCGGAAGGCGCGGGAAGCGGCACTCAAAAAGCTGAAAAAGCCCGCCGGCTGCCTGTGTCTGGGCCTCAAGTCCGGCTCCGAACTGAAATACGTGACGTACAATGCCGGCGCGGGCAGGAAGACCGCCTCCTGGAAAATCGATCCGGAGAGAATCGGGATTAACCCGCTGGCGTTCCGGGAACTCCGGATTTTCCGGCTTTCCAATTTCACCGTTCAGACCCTGCAGACCGGGGAAGGCTTTTATCTGCTCCACGCCGCGGCGAAGGATAATTCCCGGGACGAGCGGCTCATGGCCTTCGTCGAGGTGGTTTCGACGCGGGCGGAGTTCACCGCCGACGGTGCCATCAGCCGGATGGTGGCCTTCGAAAAGAACCTGATGGACGCGGTGTACGCGCTGCGGGCGGAGCAGATCAGGAGACGCAGCCGCCTGCACTGGAACCGGATCGTCATCCACATCCGGCCCGTCCTCGCGGTTTCCCTGCCGGTGATACAGGACTACGCCGCCCGGCTCGCGGCGCGGACGCTGGAACTCGGCATGGAGAGGCTTTCGATCTACTGCCGCCTGGCCGATCCGGAAACGAAGGAAATCGAGGAACGGGAACTCCTGTTCGACAACATCGTGGGCACCAGCTTCACCTTGTCCAGCCGCGCTCCGTCCCGGGAGCCCATGAAGCCGATGGATTCCTACGTGGCCCGGGTGGTGCGGGCCCGGCAGCGGGGCACAATCTATCCCTACGAAATCGTGAAAATGCTGACCTCCTCCGACGGCACGGGAAAGGAATCCCTGCCTCCGGGCGAGTTCGAGGAATTCGACCTTGCCGAACCGTCGGAGGCGAAATCTGCGAAAACCTACCGGTCCGTCAAGGGCAGGGCCTTCGGCCGCAACGAGGGAAACGTTGTCTTCGGCCTTGTTACGAACTTCCCGGAGGACGGGAAGGTCCTGAAAAGGGTCATCATCCTGTCTGACCCGACCGGCGACCTGGGGTCCCTGGCGGAGGCGGAATGCAGAAGGGTCAACGCGGCCCTGGACCTGGCGGAAGACCTGGGTATCCCCGCGGAGTTTCTGCCGGTTTCCGCCGGCGCCCGGATCGACATGGATTCCGGCACCGAAAACCTAGACTGGACCGCCTCCACCCTCAGGAGGATCATCGATTTCACCCAGCGGGGAGGGGAGCTCAACCTCATCGTCGCGGGAATCAGCGTGGGCGCCCAGAGCTACTGGAACGCGGAAGCGACGATGCTGATGCACACCCGCGGCCTCCTTATAATGACCGACGACGCGTCGATGCTTCTCACCGGCAAGAAGGCCCTGGATTTTTCCGGCAGCGTATCGGCGGAGGACAACGTGGGCATAGGCGGCGCCCGGAAGATCATGGAGCCCAACGGACAGGCCCAGGTGCGGGTCAAAAACCTTCAGGAAGCGTACGAGGTCCTGTTTCAGCATTACAGCCTGACCTATGTGGAACCCGGCCGGGCGTATCCCCGGCGGGAGGCGACGAACGACCCCGTGGACCGGGACGTGGGCTCATTTCCGTACCGGGATTTCCTGAACCAGGGCTTCGCGACGGTCGGGGATATTTTCAGCGTCCGCCTCAACCCGGAGAGGAAGAAACCCTTCGACATCCGCCAGGTCATGGGCGCCGTCGTCGACCAGGACATGCCGCGGCTGGAACGCTGGGGCGCCATGCGGGACGCGGAAACCTCGGTGGTCTGGGAAGCGAGGATCGGCGGCTGGGCGGTGGGTCTCGTGGGGATCGAAAGCAGGGTGCTCCCGCGGGGAGGCGAAGTGCCCTACGACGGCCCGGAAAGCTGGAGCGGCGGAACCCTGTTCCCGCTGAGCTCGAAAAAGGTCGCCCGGGCGATCAACGCCTGGAGCGGCAGCCTGCCGCTGGTCATCCTGGCAAACCTGTCGGGTTTCGACGGCTCCCCCGAGTCGCTGCGCAAGCTCCAGCTCGAATACGGCGCCGAAATCGGCCGCGCGGTGGTCAACTTCCGGGGCCCCATAGTGTTCGTCGTGATAGCCCGGTACCACGGCGGCGCCTACGTCGTTTTCTCGAAGCACCTGAACCCGAACCTGCACGCCGCGGCCCTGGAAGGCGCCTACGCGTCGGTCATCGGCGGGGCCCCCGCGGCCGCGGTGGTGTTCCCGTCGGTGGTCCTGAAGGAAACCTACGGGGACCCGGCGGTGACGGCGGCCCAGGAAAAGCTGAGGAGCGGAGGGGATTTCCCGCAGAAGGACTACGACGAGGTTTTCCGCCGGGTCCACGCGGAGAAGCAGGCCGCCCTGGCCGCGCGCTTCGACAGGATTCATTCCGTGGAAAGGGCGCGGAAAGTCGGTTCCATCGACGCCATCATCTCGGTGAAGGAGCTCAGGCCCTACCTGGCGGAACGGGTGGAAAGAGGCATGGCGAAAAGGTGAGACCCGGCGAGGGGAGGATTCCTCCCCTTGCCATTTCCGGGGGGCAGGTCTTATACTGCCCATCATGCTGAAACCGAAACTTCTCACGACCCTCAGGAATTACGACTCAAGGACCTTTTTCGACGACCTGTCCGCCGGCGTCATCGTCGGCATCGTCGCACTGCCTCTCTCGATAGCCTTCGCGATCGCCAGCGGCGTCGGCCCCGAACGGGGCCTGTTCACCGCCATCGTCGCGGGTTTCATCATTTCCCTGCTGGGCGGAAGCCGGGTGCAGATCGGCGGGCCCACGGGGGCCTTCGTCGTCATCGTTTACGGCATCATCCAGAAATACGGATACCCCGGACTGATGACCGCCACGATCATGGCGGGGGTTTTTCTCGTCGCCATGGGTTTTCTCCGGCTGGGCGGTCTCATCCAGTTCATTCCCTACACCATCATCACCGGGTTCACCGGCGGCATCGCGGTGATCATTTTCACGTCCCAGATCGGCGACGTCCTTGGCCTGCGGATCGCCGACATGCCCGGCGATTTCGTCGGAAAGCTCCTTGTCTACGCGGGGCACCTGGACGAAGTGAACTGGGCGGCCCTGGGGCTCTCGCTTTTTTCGCTGGCGATCATTTTCGCCTGGCCCCGGATCAACAAGAAGATACCCGGTTCCCTGGCGGCCATCGTCGTCGGGACCCTCGCGGTTCTCGCCTTCGATCTTCCGGTGGACACCATCGGCTCCCGTTTCGGCTCCATCCCGTCCGGTTTCCCGGCGCCGACCCTGCCGGACCTCAGCCTGCCCACGATACGGGCGATGGTTTCACCCGCCGTCTCCATCGCGATTCTCGCAGCCATTGAATCCCTGCTCAGCGCGGTCGTCGCGGACGGGATCATCGGAAGCAAGCACCGATCGAACATGGAGCTCATCGCCCAGGGGGCGGCCAACATAGCCTCGCCGATCTTCGGCGGCATCCCGGCTACGGGCGCCATCGCCCGCACCGCGGCGAACATAAACAACGGCGGCAAGACCCCGGTGGCTGGCATCGTCCACGCCGTCACGCTGCTTGTCATCATGGTGTTTTTCGGAAAATACGCGGTGTACATCCCCATGCCGGTCCTGGCGGCGATCCTCGTTTTCGTCGCCTACAACATGAGCGAGATACACGCCTTCAAGGCGATCCTGCGGGGGCAGAAGTCGGACGGCACGGTTCTCGTCGCGACCTTCCTGATCACGGTTTTCATCGACCTGTCGGTGGCGATCCAGGTCGGCCTCGTCCTCGCGGCCTTCCTTTTCATGAAAAAAATGGTGGACGTGGCCGACGTGAAGGAAGTGCGGGAAGAGATGGCCGACGATCGGGAGGACGACGCGGAAACCGTGGCTTTCAACGCGGCGGCAAAACCGGAGGGGGTCTTCATTTTCGAAATCGACGGACCGTTCTTCTTCGGCAGCGTTCAGAAGCTCGAAAGGGCATTGAAGCAGAACAGCGTCGACTACACCACGCTCATCCTGAGAATGCGCAACGCCAACTACATCGACGCCGACGGGGTCCGCGCGATCGACGGCCTGCAGAAGGAATGCGCGGCCCACAAACGGGAATTCCTGATTTCCGGCATCCGTCCGCAGCCGCGGAAAATCCTCTCCCGGACGGGACTCCTGAAAAGGATCGGGGAGGAAAAGGTTTTTCCCAACATCGACGCCGCCCTGGCGTACGTGCAGGGCGGG
>CAZGUL010000298.1:0-4336 GCA_964529055.1 uncultured Spirochaetaceae bacterium | reverse complement strand
CCCCGGCGTGGGCGGACTCCAGAGCGAAGAGAACGCCTTCGTTGCGGGCGAAAAATCGCAGGGCAGCCAGGGCCTCATCGTCGCGGGCGGAGGTGAACTCGACGCGGCCCGCCTCGCCCAGGGCGGCCAGTTCCGGGCCGATGCCGGGGTAGTCGAGGCCGGCGGAAACCGAATGGGTCGGAAGGACCTGGCCGTCGTCGTCCAGGAGGAATTTGCTTTTATAGCCCTGAACGACGCCGGTTTTCCCCTCCCCGGACATCCGGACGGCGTTGTTTCCCGGTCCCGCCCCGCGGCCTCCGGCTTCCACGGCGAGAAGACGCGGACCCCCCGGGCCGGCAAAGGGCGAAAAGAAGCCGATGGCGTTGGAGCCGCCGCCGACGCAGGCAATCAGCACGGAGGGGTTTATCCCCCTTTCGGCGAGCTGGGCCTTCGTTTCCCGGCCGATGACGGACTGAAACTCCCGCACCATGTCCGGATAGGGCGACGGGCCGAGGGCGGAGCCGAGGATGTAAAACGTTTCCTCCGGCCGGGAGGCCCAGTCGCGGAAGGCTTCGTTGACGGCGTCCTTCAAGGTCCGGGATCCCGACAGGACGGGAACGACCTCGGCGCCGTACTGCTCCATCCAGAACACGTTCGGTTTCTGGCGGCGCATGTCCACCTCGCCCATGTACACCCGGCAGGGCAGTCCGAGTTTCGCGCACACCGCCGCGACGGCGACCCCGTGCTGACCGGCGCCGGTTTCCGCGATGACCCGCTTCTTTCCCAGGCGTTTCGCGAGCAGACCCTGGCCCAGGGCGTTGTTGATCTTGTGGGCCCCCGTCGCCGCGAGCCCTTCGAGCTTGATGTAAATCCGTGCGCCTCCCAGGATCCGGGTGGCGTTTTCCGCGAAGACCAGGGGTGTCGGCCGGCCGACGTAGTCCCGCAGGAGGGTGGTGAATTCGGCCTGGAAATCCGGCCGGGGGGTCATTTCGCGGTACGCTTTTTCCAGTTCGTCCAGAGGTCCCCGGAGGACCTCCGCGACATACCGGCCGCCGTAGGGGCCGAAAAAACCGTGGTAGGTCCCCGCCGTGGGGGGGGTAAGTGTCTGCATCATGAAAGCTCCTTGAAAAATGTGTCCATAAGTGCCCGGTCTTTTACCCCCGGCGACTCTTCCAGTCCGCTGGAAAGGTCGACGAGTTCGGGTTCCCATTCCCCGACGACGCGGCGGATGTTGGCCGGGGAAAGGCCGCCGGCGATCCACAGGGGGGCGGCCCCGGGAACGGATTTCACCGCCGCCAGAATTTCCGGCGCCAGCCGCCTGCCGGTGCCGCCGAGGGCCTCTCCGGAAAAGGCGTCCACCAGAATCCGCGGGCCCGGATACGGTCCCGGCAGGGCGGAGGCTTCCTCCGCCGATTTCAGCCGCAGGGCCTTGTACCCCGCGGCGGCGAATTTCTCCATGAATCGCGGAGACTCCCGGCCGTGAAACTGAAGGGCGTCGAGCGCTCCTTCCTTCAGCAGACGGAACACTTCGGGCGGGATGTCGTCGGAGTCGGGATCGAGGGCGACGACGCCGATCTTCAGCGCCCGTGTCGGCGGAAGAGACGTTATGAAAGACGGTTCGACCCGGCGGGGCGATTCAGCCAGCACGAAACCGGCCAGGTCCGCCCCGCAATCGTCGGCGGCGAGAACGTCCTCCCGTTTCGTCAGGCCGCAGACCTTCACCAGGGGCCGCCGGGATGTAAGCCTCCGGGAGGTCCGCCGCCGGGCGATTTCGGACCAGAACCGGGACGGGGCCTTCCTGCCCGATTCCAGGCCGCGGACGAGGAGCGGCACCGCCGCGGGGTCGCGGACCGCCGTCTCGCCGACCAGTATCCCGTCGAAGCCGAGACTTCCCGCAAGGCGGGCGTCCGCCTCCCCCCGGATGCCGGATTCGAAGACCGTCCGGGTGTCCCAGTCGACGAGACTCCGGACGGCCGCCGGATGCAGGAGGTCGGTCGCGAAGGTTTCCAGGCTCCGGGCGTTGATGCCCGTAAAGGCCGGGCGGACGCTCCGAAGCATCCTGATGTCCTCCGGGGTGTGGGCTTCGGCGAGAACGGACATGCCCAGTCCGGCCGCCCGACGGTACAGCCGCGCGAAGGACGCCGGCTCCAGGACCGCCGCGATCAGCAGGACGGCGTCGGCGCCGGCCCGGTAGGAAACGTCGATGTCCTCCTCGGTCAGAAGAAAATCCTTGCGGAGCACGGCGGCGCGGGGAAACGCCGTTTTGACCGCCATGAGATCGTCCAGCGATCCGTGAAAGTGGTCCTCCTCCGTCAGCACCGAGAGTGAGCGTGCCCCGCCTTCGAGGTAGAGCCCCGCCCGCCGGACCGGGTCCATCCCCTCGTCGATGGCCCCGCGGGAGGGGGACCTCCGCTTCAGTTCGCAGATCACGAACGGTTCCCCGCCGAAGGGAACCAGGGGTGCCGTCCGCCGTTCAGGGACTCTCCGGCCCAGGCAGGCGCCTTCCGCCGCCGTCCGCGCCCGTCTCCGGGCGACGATTTCGTCCCGGATGTTCACGCCGGCACGCCCCGAACCGCCGCGGCCGTCGACGGGACCGGGTTGCCGCGGAGGGCCTCGATTTTTTCCAGCACCCTGCCGGATTCGAGGGCTTCCCGGGCGCGGCGGTAGCCGTCGGCAATGTCCTCCGCGGCCCCGTAGACGACCATGGCGATCGCGGCGTTGACGAGGACGGCCTGCTTCAGAGCCTCGGACCCGGTCCCGCGGGCGAGCTCCATGGCCAGGGCCGCGTTCCCTTCCGCGTCGCTTCCCAGGATCGCTTCCAGCGGGAAACGGGGTATTCCCAGCTCGGCGGGATCGAAAATTTCCTCGGATATGGAACCGTTCTCGTCGAGCTTCACGATGTGCGTCGGCGCCGATACGGATATTTCGTCCAAACCGTCCAGTCCGTGGACGATGTAGGCCCGTTTCACGCCGAGGATCGCAGCCGCTTCCGCCATGGGCCTGCAGTAATTCCGGTCATAGACCCCCGACAGCTGGTATTGCGCGCCCGCCGGATTCACCAGGGGACCGAGGAGGTTCATGATGGTCTTGACGCCGATGTCCCTGCGGACCGGGGCCGCATGCTTCATGGCCGCGTGGAAGAGCGGCGCGAACAGAAACGCGAAACGGTGCCTGTGGAGCGATTCCAGCGCCTGTTCCGGGGTGAGCTCGATCGGGACGCCGAGGGCCTTGTAGAAATCCGCGCTGCCGCTCTTGGAGCTGATGGCCCGGTTGCCGTGCTTCGCCACCGCGACGCCCTCCGTCGCGGCGATGAGGGCCGCGAAGGAGGAAATGTTGAAGGTTCCGAATCCGTCGCCGCCGGTGCCGACGATGTCCAGGACGGGCATGTCCGTCGGGACGGGTTTCCGCTTGCGCTGGAGAACGGCCGCGCAGCCCGCGATTTCCTCGCCGGTGATCCCCTTCGCGTTGAGGGCAACCAGGAAGGCCGCTATCTGGGCGGAGCTCAGGTTGCCCTCCGTCAGCTCCTCCATGAAGTTTTCCGCCTCCCCGCGGGACATGTTCTTTCCCGTCATGATCCCGCCCAGGGATGTCTTCGGTTCGAAGGGCTCCTTCCGGTAATGGAGGAAGTTTTTCAGCAGGGTTTTCCCCGCCTCGCTCCCCGCGGATTCCGGATGAAACTGGACGCCCTCGACGAGGAATTCCCGGTGGCGCAGACCCATGACGTCGCCGTCGGCGCTGCGGGCGGAGATTTCCAGCTCCGCGGGGAGGCTCTCCTCCTTGACCACCAGGGAATGATAGCGGACGAAGACGGCCGGGTTCGGGATGGACCGGAAAAGACCGCGGCCGTCGGAGATGACCGGCTCGGTCTTGCCGTGAACGATCCTTTTCGCGCCGATGATCCGGGCTCCGAAGGCGTATCCGATGGCTTGGTGCCCGAGACACACGCCGAGGATCGGCACCCGGCCGGCGAAGGCCTTCACGACCTCCACGGTGATTCCCGCGTCTTCCGGACGGCCGGGGCCCGGGGAGAGGATGATTCCCAGCGGCTTCAGGGCCTCGATTCCGGAGATGGTGATTTCGTCGTTCCGGAAAACCTGGACCGGGCTGTCCGTCAGTTCCCGCAGGTACTGGTAAATATTGTAGGTGAACGAATCGTAATTATCTATCAGAACGTACATGTCTAGACCTCCAGACCGGCCGCTTCCAGAAGGGCGCCGAGTTTTTCCTGCGTTTCCCGGTACTCCCGTTCCGGCACCGAATCGTAAACGATTCCCGCCCCGGCCTGCAGAACCAGGGTGTCGCCCTTCTTGAGGGCGCTGCGGATGGTGATGCACGAATCCAGCCCGCCGCCGGATTC
>CAZGUL010000297.1:0-4374 GCA_964529055.1 uncultured Spirochaetaceae bacterium | reverse complement strand
GATTCTTTTTCCGTAAGTTGAAAAGACCACTGATAAGGAGTATGGGGCTTCGGTATGAAAGTGCCGACATTGACATTGAGATGAAAGCCGGTTTTTTGGCAAAGCGTGGATACGAAACGGGAAATTTCCCCCGCTTCGTCGTATTCCTCCTCGAAAGGCAGCCCGATCATGAAATAAAGCTTGGCCGATTTCCAGCCAAGCCGTCCCGCCTCCTCGAGAACGGAGACGATTTTATCCAGTGGTGCCTTCTTGTTCAAGGCGAGCTGATATCCTGAATCGGGAGTCTCGACTGCAAAGGTGAGACCGCTTTTTCGTGTGGAAGAAATCTCCGAAAGAAGCTGCAAGCCGAAGGTTTCAAGATGGAGACTGGGCAGGGAGAAGGAAACGAAATCGCCGGCATGTTTGTCGTTAAGGAAGCGTACAAGGGCTGTAAGATCGGAATAATCGCCGCTGCTCAGGGATGAAAGGGTAATCTCCCTGTATCCTTTTCTGTGGACCAGGGTCTCGACTTCCCGGACGATGCATGCGGAATCTTTCATCCTGTAGGGTCGATAGAAAATACCGGCGTGACAAAAGCGGCAGCCGTGAGGACAGCCGCGCATGATTTCGACAACTCCGTGATCCTGTACGGTTCGAACGCTGGGAACAGGAAAAATGGCCGCAGGCGAGGGAAAAGAAGAGAATCCCCTCCAGACAGCCCTTCGAGCGGGCGTCGTTTTTCCGGAATGCCAGAAAAATGAATGTTTTTGTATACTATCTAATAAATATTCTCGCTTTTTTCCACTTTTTTTGGCGGCAGCCACCCCGCGAATGATATCCCCTAGGTGTTCCTCGGCTTCTCCGATGTAGACGGCGTCGATAAAACTGCCATACGGAAGAGGATTGGTCAGGGCGGGACCTCCGGCGATGACGATCGGGTTCCCGGGCCCTCTGTCCCTGTTTCGCAGGGGAATCCGGCCGGCCTGCAGAACGGTGAGAATATTCGTCGCCGAAAGTTCGTATCCCACGGAAAAGGCCACTATGTCGAACCTGTCCAGCGGCGTTCCGCATTCCAGCCCGTAAAGAGGAATATTCTTCTCCCTGAGAAGGTCCTCGAAATCGCCAGCCGGGGCGAAAACGCGTTCGCATGCAACGCCGTCCAGGGAATTCAGGAGTCCATAGATAACCGCGATGGCCTGGTTCGACATTCCGATTTCATAGAGGTCGGGAAAACAGATCGCGACGCGAAAATCCGCATCAGGTTTTGCCAGGGATCCGAACTCTCCCCCCACGTACCTGGCCGGGCTCTCGATGTGCTGGAGAAAAACAGCCAGGTCTCTTTCCGGAACGATTCTCATGATTTATCAGTACCTGTACCGGCGGATGTAAAAATTCATCAGGATTCCTATGGATATGAGCACCGTCCACAAGGACGAGCCTCCGTATGACAGGAAAAACAGGGGGATGCCCGTTATCGGCATGATTCCTATCGCCATTCCCACGTTAACGGCGAAATGGAAAAATATCATGCCCACGATCCCTGCGGCGGTTATCGACGCGAAGCGGTCCTTCGTGTTCTTTATTATCAGGATACCCCGGGTAAGGATGACGAGAAAAAGAGCGAAAACGATCAATATTCCGACGAATCCCCACTCTTCGGAAAGTATGGAGAATATAAAATCGGTGCTCTGCTGCGGAATATAACGATAATGACTCTGGGTCCCCTGCAGAAACCCCTTTCCCCACAAACCGCCGGAACCGACGGCCGTCACGGACTGGATGATGTTCCATCCGGCTCCGCGGGGATCAACGCTGGGGTTAAGGAAAACTATGAGCCGCATGATCTGATATTCCTTCAGGACCTTTCTGAAAAGCAGCGACCCTGATATGGCCAGAAGAAGAATCAGCGTTGCATAGGCGAGCCAGTAAAAATGCTCCTTCTTCACCGAAATGAAACCGACGACGGACACAGCGAACATGAGAAAAATCGTGCCCATCAGGTACAGCGACAGGGTTTTGTCGGTCAGAAGGTTGAGAACGGCTATATTTTGACCCGCCAGATACGTTTCGTAGGGAGGAAGAATCGTGAAAATAATCAGAAGAAAACCGGTAACGACGAGGAACATCAGATGTTTGATGTCGGCTCCGCCGATAAAAAGCATGAAAATGAAAATGGGCAGGAAAACGGCCGATGTCCCCAGGTCGGGCTGGATCAGCACCAAACCCATAGGCAGGAGTACTATCCCGAGAGTCGTCAGAAAATATCCAAGACGTGTTATATGTACGTTTCTTCGTTCAAGAAAATGAGCGAGATAAAGGATGGTGGCGATCTTGCTGAATTCGGAAGGCTGAATGCCGAGCTCCCAGATTCCGATCCACGATTTGGATCCGTTCACGACCTTGCCGAACAGCAGGGTAAATACAAGGATGACGATGAAAAGCAGGTACAATCGGAACGCCCAGTTGCGAAGATGAGCGTAATCGATGAGAGTGAACAGAAACAGGAGTCCCAGACCGCTCACGGCCCAGACGGTCTGCTTGATGTATTCGTAGGAAAAGACGACACCCGTGGCCGTGACGCCGCTGGAATAGATAAAAGCCACGCCGATCGCGACCAGAAGTACCGAGGCTGCGAGCAGCGGGAAATCAAAACCGAAAATCGACTGACTTTTCATCTTTCCCCCTGGCTGTCGGCGCGCAAGTACCATGTTTTCAGGGAACCCAGAACTTCCTCGTAGGTCATGTCGGAGAAAATGCCGTGCAATATCACATTGGCGGCCTTGGGCGCCCACCATTCCCATTCGTTCGCGGCTTCGACGAGGACCGATACGACGATTTTCTCGTCCGGATTCTCCCCGTCGTGCGGAGCGTATGCGACGAACCAGCTGTGCCAGTGGTTTTCCAGGCCGACTTCACCGGTACCCGTTTTTCCCGCCGCCTTCACTGCGTCGGTGGTGATGACGACCTTCGCCGTTCCGTTGGTGATGACCCGCCTCATGGCGTCCTGGATATGACGCAAGGTCGACGGTCTGATGGTCGAGGTAAACAGCACTTCCTTTTCAACCCGCTGGAGGACTTTTCCCGACACCGGATCCCGGACCTCCTTGAGCAGATGGGGTTTGTAAACCGTTCCTTCATTCACTATGAGCGCGACGGCGTTCGCCATTTGCAGGGGTGTCGTCAGGAGATAGCCCTGTCCGATGGACATGTTCACGGTATCACCGCCCACCCAGCGGGAATTGAATATTCTGTTTTTCCATGCGGGACTCGGCAGCGTTCCATGTATTTCGCCGGGGAGATCGATTCCCGTTTTTTCGCCCAGGCCGAACCGCCGGGAAAAATCGACTATCCGCTCGATTCCCAGGTATTCGGAGCCAAGCGTGTAATAATATACGTCGCAGGACTCGGCCAGGGCGTCGTACAGGCTGAGGGAACCGTGTCCGGAGTGTTTATGGCAGCGGAAAACCCTGTCGCCGTACTGCATGGCTCCGGAACAGTAGACGGTCTTTTGAATGGGGAAAACCTCTTCTTCGATTATGGCCGTGCTCATTACGATCTTGAAAGTGGAAGCGGGAACGTATTGGGACTGAATGGCCCGGTTAATGAAGGGAAAAGCCGTATCCAGGGAGAGATCGCGAAACGCGTTGGGGTTCCCGGAATCATAGAAGCCGTTGGGATCGAACGAGGGATAGGAAACAAGGGCGAGTATCTCCCCCGTCGCCGGTTTCAGGACCACAATCGAACCTATCCGCCGGCCAAGGGCTTTTTCACAGAGCTTCTGGATGTGCCTGTCTATGGTCAGAACGACGTTATTACCCAGACCCGGCGGAATATCCTCCGTCAGGGATTCACCGACCTTTCTGCCCCGAACATCCACGGTCCGGAACTGCTTGCCGTCCTCGCCCCGCAGCAGAAGATCGTACTGCTTCTCGATCCCGCTTTTCCCGAGAACGGAACCGAAACTGTAGCCCTTGTTGTAGAGAACCTGAAGCTCTTCGCGGGTGATGTCGCCCACATAGCCGAGAACGTGCGCCAGGGTTTCCTTTTCGACGTAATTGCGGATGGGTTTGTTGCGCCACGTCACGCCGGGAAAATCGTCGATGTGCTCGGCGATATGCGTGATCGTTTCCAGGGAAATCCTGCTCTTGATTTCCACAGGCTGGTAGAGATCGGCGTAATTCGGCGGAATCTTTCTCTGAATGTCCTCAACTTTGAGGGACAGATAATCGGAAAGCCTGCGGTAGAGCGCCTCTTTTTCCCCCTCCGGCACTTCACCGGGTATGATGTCGATGGCAAACGAATCGATGTTCGACACTAGGGGAGTGTCGAAATTCCTGTCGTAGATTTCTCCCCTTTGAGCGTAGATGGGAATGCTGCGCTGGGAAACCTGCGTAG
>CAZGUL010000296.1:0-4379 GCA_964529055.1 uncultured Spirochaetaceae bacterium | reverse complement strand
GTCGTTGTCCCGGAGAAAGCGGCCGGGATTGGCCGTCTCGATCCATCCTTCGGCCTCATCGCTTATCCGCGACAGGCCGCCGCCGAAGCGGTCCTGGGTGGCCGCCCAGAACCCGAAGCCGTCTCCGGTGTTCATAAGCGACGGCACCCCGCTGAAGGCCGACTGCAGGGTGTCGAAACCGAACAGGAAGGAGTAGATCCGGAATTTCATGTCCGGCTGGTAGACGTGGTTTCCGTAGACGATTTCTCCCGAAAGGTTCAGCACCAGGGTCTCGAGCTGGGTCGGCAGTTCGTAGGACTGGTAGCCCGCGCCGTAGTAAAAGTCCGAACCCGGCGATTTCGGGTAATAAAGGAGATCCACCGTGATGAACCGGTTGTCGAAGTCCGCGGCGGGCGGCATTTCGGCCACCGGATGGGAAGGGTCCCAATTCAATGTTCCCCGGAGGCGGGAGGTCTGCAGGCGGATCGTGAAGTTATGGTAGCCCAGGTAGCCCATGAGGCGGTTGAATTTTCCGATGAAGTTGTCGTCCACGTTGACCTTGAAGCCCATGGTCAGGCCGAGCTTTTTGAACCACAGGTCGCCCTCGTAGATCGTCGTCGCGGTGGCGTCCATGTCGATGTCCACGAGTTTTTCCAGTTCTCCCGCCGAGATGGGATTGAAAACCGACATGAACTGGTTGAAATTGCCGGATGCCCAGTTGTCGAAGGGGATGACAGCGACGCCGCCCGACGCGGAGATGTCCGGCAGATAGGTCCTTGCAAGGTGTTTCAAATCCTGGGCGGCGGAAAAGGCGGCGGAGAAAAAAAGGAACGCCGACACGGCGGCGAGAAAGCGCGGGCTTTTTGCGGGGTATGTCATGGCTGCGGGCCTCCGGAGAAATTATACCACGGGGCGCGGAAAACGGGTCCCGTTTTTTCTGTCCGTCACGCGATGACGATTTCGATGCCCAGGGCCTGGAGTTTCGCCGCGTCCGGAAAGCCCCCGTCGGTTATCAGAACGTCGAAGTCTCCCGGCCGGGCGAAAACCGAAAATCCGAAACTCCGGTATTTGGAGCTGTCCGCGACGATGATCCGGCGGCGGCTCGCCTTCAGCGCCTCGGTCTTGAGCTGGGCCTCGATGACGTTCTGGGCCGAGAAGACGCCGTTTTCGTCGAAACTCGCCGCCCCGACGAAGCAGGTCTCGATCCTGAAGTGCCGGAGATTCTCCACCGCGATGGGGCCGATGAAGGACTCCGCGTCCTTCCGGTAGCTTCCGCCCAGGCCGAAAAGCGACACCCCCGGGGACGCGCCGAGTTCGCGGTAAACCCCCATGGAGTGGCAGATGACCCGGGCGGTGATGTCCCGGATTTCCCGGGCCAGAAGCGCGCAGGTGCTGCCCGAGTCGAGGTAGATGGTGTCCCCCTCGTGGATGAACTCCCGCGCCCGGGCGACGATGGAGGTTTTTTCCTCCAGATACTTTTCCAGCCGCGCAGTCAGGGGCTCCTCCCGCCTGCGGTCCTCCGCGAGGACGGCGCCGCCGTGGGTGCGCACCAGGTAGCCCATTTCCTCCAGCAGGGTGAGGTCCTTGCGGATCGTCGCCTCGGACACCCTGAACCTTTCGGTCAGGAGGCCGACGGACACCTCGCGAAGTTTTGAAACGAGACGGACAATCTCCTCGTGCCGGGTCAGTCTGGCCATGGAATCACTCGATCCGCGATGCCTGCATCTGGGCCGTCACGGCGAGCTCCGTCGCCCTGAAAAAGAGCTCCTGGGAGTAGGCCTTGTCGGTCCGGTCCAGGCAGTCCCGGACCAGGCGGCCGAAGAACGGAAATCCCACCTGGCCGGCGACGAAAAAGTGGCGTTCCCCGCCGTGGTCCACGAGAAAAACCTGGTCCCCGTCCTTGCTGCGGGCCACGTCGATGTACTTGCGCATCTCGATGTAGCCGTCGGTTCCCAGAATGAAGGTGCGGCCGTCCCCCCAGGCGCCGAGGCCGTCGGGGGTGAGCCAGTCGACCCGCAGGTAGCACGTCGCCCCGTTGTCCGCGAGCAGGGCGGCGTCGCCGAAATCCTCGAAATCGGGAAACTGCTTGAATTTGTAGTTGGCCGTCTTGCTGTGCAGCACCGCCGCGTTCTTCGCGCCGGAATAAAACAGGAACTGCTCGATCTGGTGGCAGCCCAGGTCGACGATGATGCCGCCGTAGCGCTTCCTGTGGAAGAACCACTCAGGCCGCTGGGGGATGCTGATCCTGTGGGGGCCCGTTCCGATCACCTGGACGACCCTGCCCACGGCCCCGTCGGCGACGAGCTTTTCGACGAAGACGGCGGCCTCGTTGTGGATCCTCTCGCTGTAATACACCGCGTATTTCCTTCCCGTCGCGGCGGTCTTCTCCCGTGCCCGGTCGATCTGGTCCAGGGCCGTGAAGGGGGGCTTGTCGGCGAAGTAGTCCTTGCCGTGGTCCATCGCGCGGAGTCCCAGGGCCCCCCTTTCGTCGGGGATCGGCGCGCCCGCCACAAGACGGACCCGCGGGTTCTCCAGGACCTCCGCCTCGGACCGGGCGGCCTTCGCGTCGGGAAATGCCTGGATGAAATTCGCGACTTTCGCCGGGTCCGGATCGTAGACGACGGCCACCTCCGCGCCCGCCTCGACGAGGCCGTTGCACATGCCATAGATGTGGCCGTGTTCCAGGCCGACGACCCCGACGGGGAATTCCCCCTTCCCGCACACCGGGTTGGACTTGCCCTTGGGGGCGTACATCATGCCGCTGGATTTCTGCATTTCCGTCCTCCTTATCTTCCCACGTCCCTTCCCAGGGTGATCGCGGTGTCGGTGAAATTATCGACGCTTTTCGTTTTTTCGTGAAACCGGGGCATGGCCGTCTGCATCGTTTCCTTCCGGTAGAACGGATCGTCCTGAGTCAGCGGGAAACGGACGGGCCGGCGCTCCGCCGCGGACTTGTAGATTCCGATGATGAGCTCCAGGGTCGCGCGGCCCTCCCGGCCGTCCACGAGAAGAGGCTCCCGGCCCAGGACGGCGGCGAGAACGTTGCCGAGCTGGCCCGGGTGGCCTTCCCGTTCGGGGCCGGGAGCGGCGTCGTAGAAGGCCTGCAGTTCCCGCTCGGTTTCCGGGTCCGGCTCGGGAAAGCCGTTCTCCCGGGGCCGGGAGGCCCGCACCATCCAGGGCACCGAAATCCGGGCCCGTTCCGTCTGGAACACCAGTTCCTGCTCCTCCCCGTGGGACACCAGCGACGCGGTAATCTGGGCCAGGCACCCGCCGGGGTAGCGGAGAACGGCGGCCGACAGGTCCTCCGTCTCGGAGTTGAAATGGTTCGCGTTGGAGATGACCGCGACGACTTCCTCCGGCATGCCGATGGTCCAGCGCAGCAGGTCGATCTGGTGCACCGCGTGGTTCAGGGTACAGCCGCCGCCCTCCCCGGACCAGGTGCCGCGCCACCACAGGTCGTAGTAGCTCTGCCCCCGCCACCACAGGGAGTTCGCCGCCGCGTGGAGGACGCGCCCCGCCGCCCCTCCGGCGATGATCCTTTTCACCTTCATCGCCGGCGCCTTGAACCGGTTCTGGGCCACCACGGAGAGAAGGCGTCCGGATTTTTCCGCCGCCCGGATCATCTCGTCGCATTCGTGGAGGGACGCCGCCATGGGCTTTTCGACAACCGCGTGCTTTCCCGCCTCCAGTGCTGCGACGGCGGCGTCCCGGTGGGCCGACGGCGGCAGGCACACCGAAACGAGGCCGATGTCGGGCCGCTTCAGGGCCTCCCGGTAGTCCCCGTACACGGCGGCGCCGAGATTGTATTTTTCGTTCAGGGCCCGTGCCTTGCCGGGGTACAGGTCGCAGAGGGCGAGGACCCGGCAGCGGTCCGGAAAGGAAAGATACGCCTCGATATGGACGGCGGCGATGGCTCCGGTTCCGATGACGGCGATCCCCGTCATGACAGCGTCGCCGTTTTCAGAATTTCCCCATGCTCTTTTCGCATGCGCGTCTCCTTCGCGGGGTATTTCAGACGGTTGCCGCTGATGCGGCGAGGCATTTTTCCTTGAAGGTCAGGAGGTTTTGCCGGCTTGTGTCGTAGGATACGCATCCGCAGCCCCACACGAAATTCGTCATGCCCCGTGCTTTTCCGGCAAGTTTTTCGATGGCAGCGTCGAGACCTGCCCAGTCGCCCCGCTCGATCATTTTCGGGTCCAGGCAGCCCCGGACCACCAGGGAGCATCCGCTTTCCGCGAGCCGCCGGCGGATGAACGAGAAATCCGTATTGAAATCCGCGGCAACGAGGGACGTTCCGGCGTCGATGAAGAAATCGATCAGCCGCGACGTGTCGCCTCCCATGATCACCGCCGGCGGCGGTGTTTTGTATTTTCCCCTGATCGCGGAGATTATTTTCTTGT
>CAZGUL010000295.1:0-4384 GCA_964529055.1 uncultured Spirochaetaceae bacterium | reverse complement strand
TTTTTCCGAAATCCTCACGGCTTCCTCCCGGTTGTTCACCGTGAATTCCATGGCCCGTGCGGTGGCCCGGGCGAAGCCGCGGAGAAGCTTTTCCTTTTTATTCAGGACCGCCCCGGAGGTCAGAAAGGACGCCCCCACCATGTCGGAAAAGTCCTTCACGTCCCACTGGACGATGGGGACCCCCGACTCCCGGAGCTGCAGCGGCTCGTTGTTGTAAAAACAGACCACCCCCGCGATCTTGTTTCCCAGCAGGCTCGGAATCTGGGTGTACCCGATGCGTTCGATCCCGGTTTTTCCGGCGAGCCCGAATTTTTCCAGAAAAAGCCGCAGGCCGATGTAACTCGTCCCGAAGAGTTCCGGAGTCCCCACGGCGCGTCCGGCGAAGTCCGCGGGGGACCGGATCGTATCGGCCTTCGCGACGACGGTGACGGGGTATTTCTGGTAATACTGGAAGATCGCCAGCAGGCCGAGGTTTTTGGAACCGGCGACCAGGAGCTGGTCCGAGTCGGAGAGGCCAACGTCTATCCTTCCGGCGGCCAGGAGGGAAAAGATGTCGACGCCGAAGCCGTACTCGATTTTAAGCTCGATGTTCTCCGCGGCGTAGAAGCCTTTTTCGATCCCCGCGTACAGCGGGGCGAACTGGATGTGGGGAATGAAGCCGATTGCCAGCGTGAGGGTCTCGGCACGGGCGAAAACGGGGGCGAGCAGAATCAGCGCGGCGGCCGCCGCGACGGAAGCGAACTTTTTCATCTTGACGCTCCTTTCTTTTTTCTGCGCCGCGGGGTCTCCAGCCGTTTCCGGATGAGACGATACGATATCGACGCGAGCCCGTAATAGAACAGGCCCAGGATGATGAGCCACAGAAGGCCGACGAACATGAGTTCCACGTCGAACGAGGCCTTCGCCCGGGAGACTAAAGCACCCAGTCCCTCGTGGCCGGAAACGAATTCCCCGACCACGGCGCCGATGACCGAAAGGGTTATGGATATTTTCACCCCGCTGAAAATCCCCGGCAGCGCGGCGGGAAATTCCATGGCGGTGAGGCTCCGCAGGCGGGACGGGCGGTAGAAACTCACCAGGCCCCGGACCCGCTCCTCCGAATGCTTGAAAGCTGCGATGATGTTGATGAGAAGGGGAAAGAAAATGAGGATAACCGACGTCACGACCCGCGGCACGAGTCCGAAACCGAACCACAGCACGAGAAAAGGCGCCAGGGCGACCGAGGGAATCGTGTTGGCCCCGATGAAATAGGGCATGAAAAGGCGGGAAATGATCCGCGATTTCGCGATGACGAAACCCACCACCATGCTAATCCCGAAGGCGATGAAGAAACCGCTCAGGGACTCGACGATGGTGAGCTCCAGGTCCCGGAAAATGGACCCGTCGGAAAGGGTGGCGGCGAACTTCGCCGCGATGGCCCGGGGCGCGGGAAAAATCATGTCCGGGACGGCGAATTTTTCCTTGAGAAAACCGAGAAGAAAATAGAGGGCAGCGATCTCGACGGGGATAAGGATGTTGGACCAGTTGCGGCCCAGCCATGACGCAACGGCGGTCCGGAGCGGCGAGCCCGGCTTTCCCGGTTCCTCCCCGCGAGCCGGGGTTCCCTGTGCGCCGGCATCGTGCCGGTCGCCGGCGGGCTCCGGCGATCCGTTCACGGTGTCCGCGTCCCACAGGTATTTCGCCTCCGCCCGGATCTGCGCGTTGATCTCCTGCCGGCGGGGGCTCAGGACGTACAGCGGCGCCTGCGCCCCGCCGGCCCCCGCTTCCGTCTTCGGCAGTTCCTTTATCTTGACGATCCGCGCCGGAAGCGGGGAAAGGACATAGATGCGGTCCGACAGGAAGCAGGCTTCCTCCACCGAGTGGGTGACGAGGATGACCGTCGTCCTCCGCAGCCGATGGATCTTTTTCACCAGCAGGTTCAGCCGCTCTCGGGTCAGCAGGTCCAGGGACGAGAAGGGCTCGTCCAGAATGAGGAGTTCCGGCTCGGTGACCAGGGCCCGGGCGATTTCGACCCTTTTTTTCATTCCCCCCGAAAGCTGGTGCGGGAAATGGTTGTCGTGGTCCCCCAGACCCACGAGCCGGAGTATGGTGCGCGCCTTTTCCCGCAGGTCTTCGGTGACGGGCGTGTTTTTCAGCGTGAAGGGAAGAAGAACGTTTCCCATGACGGTCTGCCATTCGAGAAGACTGTCATGCTGGAAAACGAAGGATATCTTCGCGGTGCCCACCCGGAGTTCGCCCTCGAAGCCTTTCCGGACGCCGGCGATGAGGTTGAGCAGGGTCGTCTTGCCGCATCCGGAAGGTCCGATGAAGGAAACGAATTCTCCTTCCCCGACGGTGAACGAAAGGGGCGAAAGAATGCGCGTTCCTCGGATGGCGAACCGGAGCCCGCCGGCTTCTACAACCGACATACCGGATGAAAGCTTTAACCGAGCCGGAGTATGCTGTCAAGACGGAGGGGGCCGGCAAAACTTCTTGACAATCCCCTGTTTTATGATACTCTGTATTTCGCCGTAGCTGATATATGAGAACCAGATCCACGTGCCATCGCCCACGCACGGTCCGCTTCCGCGGACCGGCCCCGATACAATGAAAGTCCAAGAAGGAGGACCAAATGAAAAAGACCGTTTTGCGCTCATCGATTCTTCTGATCGCCCTGCTCGTCGCCCTGTCCGGCACGGCGTTCGCCGGCGGAGGAAAGGAACAGAAAGCCGATAAACCCGCGGCCCAGAAGATCGCCATTTCCCACACCTCGTCCCTGGAGAGCCCGTGGCAGAAGGCGTCCCTGCAGTTTGCCGACCTGGTCAACGGCAAGACCGGCGGACGTTACAACGTCGAAGTGTTCGGCAACGGCGTTCTGTGCCAGAGAAACTGGAAGATCATGCTCGAGATGACCCAGGCCGGATCTTCCCAGATCGGCATCGAGAGCGTCACCGCCCTCGCGTCCATCGTTCCGGAAATCGGCGCCCTGGGGCTCCCGTTCCTGTTCGAAAACATCGAACACGTCATCAACTTCCTGAACACCAACCCCGACGTCTGGAAGAGATGGCTCTACGACGGTTTCGAAAAGCAGAAGCTCGTCGTTCTTTCCATCACCCCCCGGCCGTTCCGGCAGATCAACAACAACAAGCGGCTCATCAAGACCCCCGAGGACCTCAAGGACCTCAAGTTCCGCGTTCCCAACACCCCGCTTTTCGTGAAGATTTTCGAAGCCCTGGGCGCCAAGCCGGTTCCCCTCTCTTCGGGCGAAATCTACACCGCCATCCAGCTGGGCACGGTCGTCGGCGAGGACAACTCCATTCCCGTCCAGTACGATTTCAAGACCCACGAAGTGGCGAAGAACTTCACGATCTGGAACTACATCGCCGACGCTTCGATCCTGTTCATCAACAAGGACCTGTGGGGCAAGATGAGCGACGCGGACAAGGCCGCGTACAAGGAAGGCGCCAAGCTCTGGGGCGAAATCAACATCAAGCAGGACACCGACTACACCGTCGTGGCTAAGCAGAACATGGAAAAGGCGGGCGTCAAGTTCTACACCATGAGCGACGCGGAAAAAGAGCCCTTCAAGAAGATGGTTCAGTCCGTCTACGCCGACGTTGCGAAGCAGGTGGGAGAGGACAATTTCAAGGCTTACATGGAAGCCGTAGCCAAGACGAAAAAGTAAACCTGCCGCTCATGTAATTGTGGATATCCCATGGCCGCCCGCTCGGTCATGGGATTTATTATAACGAACAACAGGGACGGCCGATATGGAACAGGAAAAAAAGCCGAATATCGTTTTCCGGATTCTCGATAAAATCGAGGTCGCACTGGGGCCCATCGTTCTTCTCGTCATTTTCGTCGATGTTTTCCTCCAGGTTCTCAGCAGGGTCATCCCGGGAAACGCGATAGCCTGGACCGTCGAGCTCGGGGAAATCCTGCTGGGCGCGCTCATCTGGTTCGGAATCGGCATCGGGGTCACGAAGAACTCCCACGTCGGATTCGATCTTCTGGTTTCCCGGTTTTCCCCCCGGTGGAAGAAAATTTTCAGCCTCTGGAATCTGAACCTGTTCATCGTCTATCTCGCGCTTCTCGGCGTCTTCACCATTCAGCTACTGCAGTCGTACCTGGAGCTGAGCTTCAAATCGACGATTCTGCAGATCGGGATGTTCTGGGTGCGCCTGCCGATCCTGATCGGCTGCGTGCTCACGATCATACGGCTCGCCATCAAGGAAGTCCGGGTCATTCAGGGCAAGGACAAGATGTACACCCAGAGCGTGGACGCGCTGGAATAGGCAAGGGGGATAGCATATGCCGATGATGAGTTTTACCCTGGTCGCCCTGGCGGCTCTTCTGATTTTCTTCGGTGCCCCGATGGCCGTGGGCCTGGGGCTTTCGGCGATCG
>CAZGUL010000294.1:0-4386 GCA_964529055.1 uncultured Spirochaetaceae bacterium | reverse complement strand
GCCCATCATTCCCCCGAGCATCCCCATGATCGTTTTCGGCGCGGTGGGGAACGTTTCCGTCACCCGCATGCTCCTGGGAGGGATCGTTCCGGGTCTGATAACGGGAAGCCTCCTTTTCCTGAGCTGGCACATCATCGCCCGCGTCAGGGGAGCCGCCGCCCGGCCGCGGGAACCGCTGAAAAACAGGCTCTACTACCTCAAGGACGCGCTGCCTTCCCTGATTCTTCCTTTCATCATTTTCGGCGCCATCCTGAGCGAGAAATTCTCCCCCACCGAGGCCGGGGCGCTCGCGGTCGTCTACGCCCTCACCGTTTCGACCCTGGTGTACCGCAGGATTACCTTTCGCCACATGAAAGCCATCTTCATCAAGGCGGCCCGTTCCACGTCCGTGGTCATGCTGATCCTCGCCTCCGCCACCGCCGTTTCGTACGTCAACGCGGCGGCCCAGATCCCGCTGGCGCTGAAAGACGCCATTCTCGCGGTCTCCACGAACAGGATCGCCGTCCTGTTCGCCGTGAATCTGTTCATCCTCACCCTGGGCTGCGTGATGGACGTCGCCCCCGCCGTCATGATCCTGACACCGGCCCTTCTTCCCACGATCGTCGAAATCGGCATAGATCCCGTTTTCTTCGGGATCGTCATGGTGTACGGCCTCTGCATCGGGCTCCTGACCCCCCCGGTGGGAAACGTGCTGGACGTCGGGAGCGGCCTCGCCAAAATCGATTTTCTCGTGCTCGCGAAATACGTGCTTCCCCATGTCCTGGTCTACATCGTCGTTCTTTTCGCGATCACCCTGACGCCGTCCCTGGTCATGTGGATCCCGAACATGAGCTTTCAGTGAATTTGACTTCCCGCCGTGCCGCTCCCTATAATTAAAAAAACTTTTTCATGCTATGGTATCGGACAGGAGGAACGACGATGCTGAAAAAACGCAACGAACTGAGGAACGAATTCATCGAGTCCATGCGGGGCGGCAAAGGCACTGCGCAGGTAATCCATCTTCTGGAGCGCGACCAGTTCCACAACAAGGGACGCCTCTTCGCGCACAACATCCTGAAGCCGGGGACCTCCATCGGGTACCACAAGCACGAGGGCGACTTCGAGGCCTATTACTTCATCAAGGGCGAGGGGACCTTCGACGACAACGGCAGAAAATACGCGGTAAAGGCCGGGGAGCTGACCCTCATCGATGTCGGCGAGAGCCACGGCATAGAAAACACCGGGAAAGAGGACCTGGAGTTCATCGCCCTGGTTCTTTTCGACTGAAACGGGGAGGCTTTCCGATGACTCTTTCCGAAATGCTGAATAATAAACCGCCGGCCCGGACCGACGTGCGGACCCGGGCCGACATCCGCCGGGAACTGGAACAAACGGGCGCCAAACTCGTGGTGGTCGACGACGACCCCACCGGCACCCAGACCGTCAACGGCATCCGGGTCTACATGGACTGGTCCGTCGAAACCCTGTCCCGCGCCCTGTCGCGGGAGGACGCGGTTTTTTACGTCTCCACGAATTCCCGCGCCCTCTCCCGGGAGGACATGCGAAAGCTCTCGCTCCAGGTCGGCGATAACCTGAAAAAGGCCGCGGAGGGGAAAAACCTCAGAATCCTTATGGCGTCCCGGAGCGACAGCACCCTGCGGGGCCATTACCCGGACGAGGTGGACGCCCTGCTGGAAGGTCTCGGCGGGATGGCCGACGGCGTCATCATCGCGCCCGCTCTTTTCGAAGCCGGCCGGTACACCATCGACGACATTCACTGGGTCGAGCAGGCCGGCGGCCTGGTGAAGGCGGGCGACACGGAGTTCGCCCGGGACCCGGCCTTCGGCTACACGAAAAGCGACCTGAAGGAATGGGTGGAGGAAAAAACCGCCGGCCGGTGGAAGGCGCGGGACGTTCTGTCCCTTTCCCTGGAAACCCTCCGGACCGGAGGCCCCGAAGCGGCGCTGGAAATTCTGATGAAGGCGCGGGACGGGGTGCCCGTCGTTCTGAACGCGGCCTGCTACGCGGACATCGAAACCGCCGTCGCCGCCGTGGAGGAGGCGGAAAAGCGGGGCAAAAAATTCGCGTACCGCTGCGCCGCCTGTTTCGTCAAGGTCCGCGGCGGCTTTCGGGACAAACCGCTGCTGACGGCCGCCGATCTGAGCATTCAGGGAGGAGCGGGACTCGTCGTCGTCGGGTCCTACGTGGGAAAGACGAGCCGCCAGCTGGACAGCCTCGTGAAATCCGGCCTCTGCGAGGCCGTGGAACTCCAGGTCGCCCGGCTCGCGGAAGGAAAAGACGCCGCCGCAGCGGAAACGACGCGGGCCGCGGCCCTCGCCGACTCCGCCCTGGCACGGGGAAAGACCTCGGCGGTCTACACATCCCGGGAGGTGCGCCGGGCGGAGGGAAAGGATTTTCTCGATTTCGGCAACCGGGTAATGATGGCCCTGTGCGGGGTCGTCCGGGCGGTGAAAAACCGGCCCGCTTTCGTCGTCGCGAAGGGCGGCATCACGAGCATAGAAATCGCGCGGACCGGCATGGGCGTCAAGGAAGCCTTTGTGCCCGGCCAGATCGCGAAGGGGGTGCCCCTGTGGGAACTGGGGCCCGAAACAAAGTGGCCCGGGATTCACTACGTCGTTTTTCCGGGGAACGTCGGGGACGACGACACATTGCGGGACGTCGTGCGGGCGCTGGGCGCCGGCGGTGGAAAGGAGTGACAGCATGAGCAGAAAAATCGGATTCATCGGTCTCGGGATCATGGGCAGCCGGATGGTGGAAAATCTGGCAAAGAAGTATCCGGGAGTCACCGTTTTCGACGTCGATCCGGCGAAGACCCGGGCCGCCGCCGGCCCTCAGTCGATCACCGCCGCCGGGAGCGTCGCCGAGGTCGGGAAAACCTGCGACATCGTGTTCCTGAGCCTGCCGAATTCGGCGGTCGTCTGGGCGGTCGTCCTCGGGCCGGACGGGCTCGCGTCGGTCATGAGGAAAGGCGGCGTCGTGATAGACACCAGCACCACCGAGACGGCGACGGAAACCGAAATCGCCGAGGCGCTGAAGGAAAAGGGGATCGGGTTTCTCGACGCGCCGGTCAGCGGAGGGGAAAAGGCGGCCTCCGAAGGAACCCTGTCGTTCATGGTCGGCGGGGACGAGGGCGTCTTCGGTCTCTGCAGGGAATACATGGCCGCCATGGGGGCTTCCGTGGTGCGCACCGGCGCGACCCCGATGGGCCAGGTCGCCAAATGCGTGAACCAGATGATCGTCGGGGCGACCTTCGGCGTAATCGCCGAATCGTTCGCCCTGGGGACGCGGGCCGGGCTGGACCCGAAGGTTTTGTACGAGGCCATCAAGGGCGGCTGGGCGGGATCGAAGCTGCTGGACACCGCGGCGCGGGACATGTTCTCACGGGAATTCAAGCCCGGCGGCACCGTGGACATCCACTGGAAAGACCTGGGTTACGCCCTCTCCCTGGCTCGGGAGAAGGACGCGCCGACGCCGCTCACGGCAATGACCCACGAGCTCTTCAAGGCCGCCCGCGCCGCGGGGGACGGCAGGAAGTCCCAGCCGTCGCTGGTGCGGCTCTGGGAGAAGCTCTTCAACCTGGAAGTGAAATAAAAAAACCGCCGGGCGGGGACCCGGCGGTCGATGCGGGTCCGCCGGGAATCCCGGCGGTTTTTTTGTCCCCCCCTACTTCGGATCGATGATCGCCCCGGTCCCCGGGAAAAGGAATTCCGCCGAATCGGCGAACCTTTTGTAATTCGTCTCGTTGAACCACCACAGGTAATCCTTCTCCGGAGAAGTGATTTCATCGAGCCTGTTCCTGATGTCCTCCGGCATTTCCCAGTCGCCGGCCGCGAGGTTTTCCTCCAGCTGGGACAGGTTCTTGACGCCGATGATGACCGAGGACAGAAACCTGCGGGTGAGCGGCCACGCGACGGCGAGCTTCGCCATGGGTATCTTCGTTTCGTCCGCCACGGCCTGGAGTTTTTCCGCCGTCCGGAACCCTTTTTCGTGCCAGAACCGCGGGCCGTCCACCTTCATCCGGGCTTCCAGCCGCGAGCCCGCCGGAGGTTTCTCCATGCCCCGGTATTTTCCCGTCAGAAGACCGCCGCCCAGGGGGCTCCAGGAAAGAATGCCGACACCGTAATCGATCATCGCCGGGAATACCTCCGCCTCGACGTCCCTCTGGATCAGGTTGTACAGGTACTGGCCGCAGGCGAACCCGGCGCCGCCTCCGCGCTTCGCGATTTCCATGGCCTTCGCCACCTGCCACCCGAAAATGTTGCTGCACGCCGTGTAGAGGATCTTGCCCTGCCGCACCAGGATGTCCAGGGTTTCCATGATCTCCTCCATCGGCGTCCGCGGATCCGGGCCGTGGAGGTAGTAAACGTCGATGTAATCGGTCTTGAG
>CAZGUL010000293.1:0-4423 GCA_964529055.1 uncultured Spirochaetaceae bacterium | reverse complement strand
CCGCCGATGATGCAGATGGGCGTGGACCCGGTGCATTTCGGCCTCGTCATGGTGCTGACCCTGATGATAGGCCTGATCACCCCGCCGGTGGGCGTCGTTCTTTACATTACGTCGAACATCGCGAAGATCTCGTTCGAGGAAACGACGAAGGCCACGGCGCCTTTCCTGATTCCCCTCCTCATCGTTCTCTTCATGTCGGCCTACATACCTCCCGTGGTCATGTGGCTGCCCAACCTGCTGATACGTTAGCAGGGAATGCGTCAGGACGGACCGGGCTGCCCGGTCCGTTTTTTTTTGTCCGTGTTGACATCCCCGGGGCAATTCCGCACAATGAACGGGAAGGGAGGGTGCCATGACATCCCGCATTTGGCTCTTCATCACCGCGGGGGCCGGTGTCGTTTCTCTCGCCGCTTCCGCCGTCGTGTATTTCTGGGTCGTCAGCCGCAAAACCGACAATCCCCGTGCCGAGGAAATCGCCTCGTGGATCGCCGACGGCGCGGCCTCCTATCTCGGCAAACTGTATTCGGCCCTGACGATGGTGGGCCTCGTTTTCGGCGTCGCGATTACCGTCATTTTCGGATTGGACGTCGGGGCCCTCGCCTCGGGATCTTTCCGTCTCGACATCGTCCGGGGGCTCTCGACATCGGTCACCTTCGTCCTCGGCGTCCTGTGTTCGGCCGCGGCCGGATACATGGGAATGAGCATCGCCGTCAAGGCAAACGTGCGGAGCGCCGTCGCCGCGGTCACGGGGCTCAACGAGGCGTTCAAGGTGGCTTTCTACGCCGGTTCCGTGATGGGTCTGGCGATGATCGGCGTCGCATCCATCGGCATGAGTCTGATCTACATCGTGACCGGTGATCCGGGCGCGGTCGTCGGATTCAGTTTCGGCGCCTCCACGATGGCCCTTCTCGCGAAGGCGGGCGGCGGGATCTACACGAAAACCGCCGACATCGCGGCGGACCTGGTGGGCAAGGTGGAGATCGGCATGCCGGAGGACGATCCCCGGAACCCGGCGGTCATTGCGGATAACGTGGGCGACAACGTGGGCGATGTCGCGGGCATGGGCGCCGACATTTTCGACAGTTACGTCGCCAGCGCCGTGGCGGCCATGCTTCTGGGCTTTTCGGTCACCGACAGGTTCGGCGACAAATACGTCGTTCTCCCGCTCATCCTCTGCGCGTTGGGGATAGCGGCATCCCTCCTGGGCATCCAGTTCGTGCGGGTCGGCAAAAACGGAAAACCGGGCTCCGCCCTCAACCGGGGCACCGTCCTGACCTGCGTCATCTTCGCCGTCTTCGACGTCGCGCTGGTACTCCTCGGCGGATACAACATCGGCGTTCTCATAGCGACCCTTTCGGGACTGCTGATCGGCGTCCTGATGGGCTTCACCACCGACTATTTCACCAGCGACGAGCACCGGCCGGTCCGCGAGGTGGCCCGGGTTTCCGGCTCCGGCTCCGCGATCAACATCATCACCGGCTTCAGCTACGGCCTCATCTCCGTGGTGCCGACCCTGCTGGGGATCGTCGCGGCGACCCTCGTTTCCTATTATTCCGCCGAGGCATACGGCATGCCGGGGGTCTACGGGGTGGCCATCGCGGCGGTGGGCATGCTCTCCATCACCGGAATGATCGTTTCCGCCGACGCCTACGGCCCGATCGTGGACAACTCGAAGGGAATCGCGGAAATGTCGGGGATGCCCTATGAAATCATCGAGCGGTGCGACACCCTCGATTCGGCGGGAAACACCGCGAAGGCGATAACGAAGGGCTTCGCGATCAGCGCGGCGGCCCTGACGGTCCTGGCTCTCTTTTCCGCCTATTCGGAAGTCATCGAGCGGCAGGGGATCCCCTTCACCATCGACCTGAGGAACCCCGTCGTCCTCGCGGGTGTCTTTCTCGGCTCCATGGCGCCGCCCTTCTTTTCGGCCCTGACGATGCTGGCGGTCACGAAAAACGCCTTCAGCATGATCGAGGAAATACGCCGGCAGTTCCGCGCTTTTCCCGGCATCCTGGCGGGCACGACCAATCCGGACTACAACCGCTGCGTGGCAATCGCGGCGCAGGGGGCCCTGCGGGCCCTTCTTCTCCCGGCGTTCATCGCCGTCGGACTGCCTCTTCTGGTCGGTTTTCTGCTGGGACCCCACGCGCTGGGAGGATTTCTCGGCGGCGCCATCTTCACGGGCGTCATTTTCGCCCTGCTGATGGCAAACGCGGGGGGCACCTGGGACAACGCGAAAAAACTCATCGAATCCGGCGAGTTCGGCGGTCCCGGGTCTGAAGCCCACAAGGCCGCCGTCGTGGGCGACACGGTGGGGGACCCCTTCAAGGACACGGCGGGGCCGTCGCTCAATACGCTGATCACGGTCATGACCCTCGTCTCGTCCCTGTTCGCACCGCTGATCGCCGCGCTGGCGCTGATGGAATAAAGGCCGGCCTACTGCCCGGCCTTCTCCCTGCTCCGGAAAATCTTTTCCAGAAGCACGATGACGGTGAAGAAAACGCCCAGGGAAAGAAACACCGTTCCCATGCCGGCGGCCATCAGAAACAAGCTTGCCTGTATCGTCGTATTCATAGTGTGTTTCCCCCTCCGGCTTACATGAAATTCGCGATGAGAACGGGAACCAGGGCCAGCACGAGCCCTCCCGCCATGATCGACCCGAGCTGCCCCGAAACATTCGCGCTGACGGCCTGCATCAGGATGTAGGTCTGAAAATCCTCCTCCTGGGCCATCTTGTGGATGACCCGGGCCGACATGGGAAAGGCGGAAATGCCCGCAGCCCCGATCATCGGGTTGATTTTCGACTTAAGGAAAAGATTGAGAAATTTCGCGAACAGCACGCCGCCGGCGGTGTCGAAAACGAAGGCCACAAGGCCCATGACCAGGATGACAAGCGTGGCGGGGGTAAGGAACTTTTCCGCCGTCATCGTGCCGCCGATGGTGATGCCCAGCAGCAGCGTCACCAGGTTGGCCAGCTCGTTCTGGGCCGCCTTCGACAGCCTTTCCAGCACCCCGCTTTCCCGGATGAGGTTGCCGAACATCAGGAGCCCCACCAGGGGTACGCTGATCGGCGCGATGATCCCCGCTATGACGGTGACGAGGATGGGAAAAAGTATCTTTACCGTGCGGGAAACGTCCGTCTCGTGATAGGCCATCCTCATCGAACGCTCTTTCTTCGTCGTCAGAAGCCGGATGACCGGCGGCTGGATGATCGGAACGAGGGCCATGTAGGAATAGGCGGCAACCGAGATGGGGCCCAGGTAATCCCGGGCGAATTTGGACGCCACGAAAATAGACGTGGGTCCGTCGGCGGCGCCGATGATCCCCACCGACGCCGCAAGCTTCAGCAGGGCCGCCGGTTCCATCCCCGCGAACTGCGGAACGAACTGCGCCAGCAGAAGGACCCCCGTTATGGTCGCGAAAATGCCGAATTGCGCGGCGGCGCCGAAGAAGATCATGACCGGCATCTTGAAAAGCGGCGTGAAGTCTATCATCGCACCGACGGCGACGAAGATCAGGACAGGGAAAAGCTCCGTCATGATTCCCGCGTTGAAAAGTATCTGCAGGACTCCGTCGGCCCCCTCGAAGGTCAGGATGGTCTTCAGCGGCAGGTTGACGAGGATCGCGCCGAACCCGATGGGCAGGAGCAGCATGGGCTCGTATTCCTTCTTGACGGCGAGAAAAATAAGCGCGCCGCCGATGCCGAACATGACGAGATGCTGCCAATGAAGGGCGTAGAAACCTTCCAGGAGGGCATGGAGGACCTGCTGCATATACGACTCCTATAGAATTTGCTTTATATACATATTTCTATATCAACGTGCGGCCCGAGTCAATCGCGAGAGGGCCGCTCTTTCAGGCGCTTTCGGTCTTCACGTACATCTGCAGAAGCTGGACGAAGTAATAAATCTTCCTGTAGACGTTCATCATCCGCTGCTTGACGGTGCCCTCCGAGGCGGAATCCACCTCTTTCCAGTTGATGATGATTTCGGCATTGGCGGAGTTGTCGTAGTCGTCGATGAGGGATTTGAGGTTCTTTCCGAAGGCGATGAAGCCCTGCGCGGACTCGCCGATCAGGACGGCCGCCTTGTCGTTGATTTCCTTCACCGTTTCCCGGAGAACCTTCATGGCGTTCTGGTCGCGGTCCGCCCGGTTGACCACCTTCCTCAGGCGGACGCCGTAATCGCCTTCGTCTGCGCAGGCGTCGTCGAACTGAATCAGGGAATCGGACAGGGTGAGGATCTGCTGAAACGAATCGGACATCTGCTGGGAAAGCAGGTTGGTCGTCCATTTGCCCCGGATGATCAGGAGGTCCCGCAGTTCCCGCATGTCCTTTTTCGCGTAGTCCAGCATGAAGGCCTTCAGGAAATTGGCCGGAACGGTATGGGTAAATCCGCCGAGCAGCTTCTTCGAGAACATGGCG
>CAZGUL010000292.1:0-4457 GCA_964529055.1 uncultured Spirochaetaceae bacterium | reverse complement strand
GGACGACCCGCGCGATATCGACGACGCTGCCCTGCTTCAGAAGGTCCAGGTTCATCTGATAGCGGAGCTTCCAGTCGGCGGGAACCGGATCGTAGTCCTCGGAAATGAAGACGAGGGCTTTTTCCGCTTCCTGTTTGCTGACGATGGCCCGGATGCCGAGTTCCGTCGCTTTTTCGACCGGGATCATGACCGTCATGTCGGAGACTTCGAGGTAGATGACGTAGTATAAAATCTTCTTGTCCTTGAAGGTCCGTTCCTCGATGGACAGAATCTTACCCACGCCCTGCAAAGGGTACACGACCTGCTGGTTCTTTTTGAACGGAGAAGATTTGGTACGGGAATGTGAACTGTGTGCGGTGGCCATGGGCAGATTATAGACAAAAAGCTCTATTTGGTCAAAGGCGAAAACCCCTCGAAGCGGACGACTCCCGGCAGCGGCCTGTAGGGGGCGAAGGAAAGATGCTTGAACGGATGGATATCCAGGGGGTTCCGGTACCAGCCGTCGATGTAGTGCAGATCGATGAGATTGATGGCAGGCGAATGGCTTATCGGCAGGACCGCCGCGCCGGCGAGCAGGAGCGATTCCGCCTCGGAAAGGGTCTTGTACCTTTCGGTGCCGCTCTGCTTCACGCTTTTTTCCAGAAGGGCATCATACGCGAGGTTCGCGTATCTGCCGTCGTTGAGGTTGCTGGACGACGTCCACATCTGCAGGAACGCGAGGGGATCGGCGAAATCCCCGATCCAGGTTATGGTGCCCAGGGCGTAGTCGCTTTTTTTCAGCACATCGAAATAGGCCGGGTACGGGTATGCGTGAATTTCGGATTCGATGCCCGCTTCCTTCCACGCCGCCGCCATTATCGCCGCCGTTCTCCGGGTGGCCTCTCCCTCGGGAAGGCGGAAAACCACCGGGGGAAGGCCCCTTCCGCCGGGATACCCCGCTTCCTGGAGAAGTTTCATCGCCTCTTCCCGGTCCGGAGCCTCGATAGTCCGGGGCGCCGGGTACTGGGGAATCGGGGGTACCAGGGTCCTGGCGGGTATGAACTGGTAATCCGGGGATCGAATGTCGCTCCAGGGCAGAAGGAGGGCCAGGGCCCGGCGTACCCGCTCGTCGCTCCAGGGTCTGGCCGTGTGGGAGAAATAGAAGTACTGGGTCGCGAAAAGGGGATTGACGACGATGGTGTCCTGGTACAGCACCTTGTCCAGCAGAAAACCTTCGGTGACCCAGTGGATTTCGTAATCGTTGAAGCGTCTCGTGGCCTCCCGGGGATCGTCCAGGAAAAGCATCCGGATGAAGTCCGCCTTTACCTCCTCCGCGTCCCAGTAATGGGGATTCCTGGCCAGCAGGAAATGGCCGCCGTCCCGCTCCTTGATGAAATAGGGCCCGTTGCCCGGGATTTCCGGCAGCGAATTCCACGAGGTTTCGTTCAGCAGGGACGGATGCACCGGCACGAAACTGTGATGGCAGAGGATCTTGAGAAAATGAGTGGCCGGCTCCTCGAGAACAACCTGCAGCCTTTTGGGCGACAGGACCCGGATTTTAACCGATGCCGGATCGGGGTTTTTCCCCGTCCGGTAATCCCTGGCGCCTTCGATGACGTCGTAAAAGAACGAGTATTCCGCCTGGACCGCGGGATCGAGGAATTTGAGCCAGCTGGACCTGAAATCCTCCGCGGTGACGGGGTCTCCGTTCCAGTATCTCGCGTCGTCGCGGATTCGGAAGGTGTAGGTCTTTCCGTCCGGCGACACGTCCCACGACCGGGCGGCCGCGGGGATCGGCTCCAAGGACGCCGGGTCGTAGCCGACCAGGCCTTCGTACAGGGCGGTGTAGATCTGCGCTTCCGTGGAGGTGAAGGATTTCAGGGGATTCAGATTTATGTCCGACGGCAGGAACGATACGACGAGTTCGGAGGTGTTGCGCGTTTCCGCGAATGTGCCGACCGATGCGGCCATCATGACGACGAGAAGGATTTTCTTCATTTTCCGCTGCCTTCAGTCCGTGAGATACGATTCGATGATAGCCAGATGAGACTCTCCCCGCAAGGGCTTGGCAAGGACTTCCCGGAATCCCGCCCGGCGCAGAACATCCTCATCGGACGGGTCCGCGGTGACCGCGATGAGCGGTACGGACGGCGCCAATTTCCGTATTTCCCGCGCAACCTCCTCGCCGTCCATGCCGGGCATGTACCGGTCGAGAATGACCATGTCGTAGGGCCCGTCCCGGAATTTTTTCAACGCTTCGGGTCCGTCCACCGCGAGGTCGCACAGGAAGCCCCGCTTTTTCAGCTGGAACGCGAGAACCTTTCGGCTGGTGGTTTCATCGTCAGCGTAGAGAATTCTTTTTGGTTCCATGCCGGTACTCGTTCCTGATCCGCAAGAAGTAGGAGGATGCGCACTTGTATTCGTCGCGGATTCTGGCCAGATAAAACGCGCCGTTTTCCAGCCGGCCCGCCCTCGCTTCGCTTTCCAGCGCCCCGGCGGGTCCCCGCAGTTTCGCGGCCCGGATGGTGAAAGCCCCGCCTTTTATCGTATGGGCGATCCGGTGGACCGTTACGGAGTCCCGGGCCGCGATGCCTTCTTCCAGCCTGTCGATGAGGCCTCCCGTCTTGTCCATGTATTCGCCGATCATGTCGATGCAGAAATCCGGCTCGCCCAGGTCACGTATGACTTCCTCTATCTCGATGGGCCGGTCCGCGGAATTTTCGGCCCGGGGAAGGGAAACCCGGAACTCCAGATGCGCAGCCTCCGATCCCGTCACTTTCCCGCCCAGGTCCTCCAGCAGTGCGGATACGGAGGGAAGCGACTGAAAGAGCCGCAGGTCTCCGTCGGGGGCGGGTCCGGGGGAGCCGTCCGGCCTGACGGCGGCCAGGAGATCACGGAGCCCGCCGTCTCCGGCGGACGACCATTCCACGACGACGGACCCGAATCTCGTTTCCGTAAGAATCCACGTCAGAAGAAGATTGAGAAAATTGAAAAGATTTTCGGGCGATCCGACACTGATTTTCCGGATGTTTTCCGGAATGACGAAAGAAACGGAATCCCCGGCGTCGATGCCGGAGTAGCGCAGACCATATTTCACCCCATCGCAGAGGCTGGTGAGGGACACACAATTCATAATACCTTTAATATAGCTCATTCGGGGCGGCGGAACAAATTTTCGAAAGAAGTTGTCCGGAGGGGAAGGCGGGTGTACAATCGGCGGAACCATGAAGAAAAAGTCCATCGAGGACCGGTACCGGGTCCCTTCCCTGGACAAGGCCCTGGATATCCTGGAATACCTCGCCCGGGTCTCGTCTCCGGTGCCGCTTTCCTCCATAGCCCGGGACCTGAACAAGACGGCGGGCGAGGTGTTCCGTGTCGTGGACTGCCTCGTCAAACGGAGCTACATCATCAAGGACAGAACCCTGAACGCGTACTCCCTGTCCCTGAAGCTGTTCGAATTGACGAACGGCATCTCTCCCGTCAAGCGCATCGTCGACGCGTCTTTCGTGCCGCTGTCCCGGCTCGTCAGGGAAATCGGCTTTTCCTGCCACCTGTCGGTCCTGGAAGGCTGCGACCTTGTCATCGTGTACGAGCAGGAGGGACTGACGGCCGTTCACATCCACGCCAAGGCCGGCGCCCGGATCCCCGCGGTGAACACCTCGTCGGGGCGCTTGCTCCTGGCGAACCTGGAGGAGGAAACCTTTCGCGGGGCGCTGTCCCTGGACGTCTCCTTCTCCTCGCTGGGATCAGCCGAGCGCCGCGGGATCGAAAACGACATAGCCTCCCTGCGGGGACGGACCCGCGCCGTTCTGAAAAGCAAGCAGCAGCCGGGGGTGTACGACATCGTGGCCCTGGTCGAATTGTACCGGAACCGGTACGCGGCGCTGGCGGCCCCCGTGTTTCAGCTCGAATACGATGAAAAAATGCTGCTGGACATCGAGGAAAAGGTCATCGCGGCGGCGGAAGACATAAAAAAGAACGCGGCCGCGTTGTAGTTTCTTTCGATTTATAAAAATTGTTTGACAAGCATATTTTATATGCTAAAATATTTTTCATTAGTGATAAACAGAGGAGGTCAGTATGCTGAAAAAGCTTCTCGCAGCCGCCGTCGTCCTGTCGGTGGGCGCGGTGCTCGTCTTCGCGGGCGGGCAGAAAGAGCAGCCCAAGGGCGGAGCCGCCGTTAAGAAAGTGGAACTCAAGATTTCCCACGTGCTCCCGACGAACGAGCCGATACATGAAGTTCTCGTGGAAATGGCCGGGGTCATCAAGGCAAAATCCAACGGCTCGATGGATGTCCAGGTGTATCCCAACTCGCAGCTGGGGAACAACAAGGACAATCTCGAACAGGTCCGGCGGGGGGCGAACATCATCACCATCGCCGACCCGGGATACGTGGCCGATTACGTTCCCGATTACTCCATCATGAACGGCCCCTTCCTGTACAGGGACTTCAAGGGCATTCAGAAACTCGCCGGGTC
>CAZGUL010000291.1:0-4461 GCA_964529055.1 uncultured Spirochaetaceae bacterium | reverse complement strand
GAAGGGGCCGAGGGCGCGGCCGTCCTTCATGAGAAAGCCGGGACCGGACGAGTTCGCCGGGGAAGTCATTCCCGGGGCGATCAGCATTCCCCGGGGCATGCTGGAGTTCAACATCCCCGCCAAGGTCAGGGACAGGAACGCGGCCATTCTCGTGTACTGCCTGAAAGGCGGAAGGGGGATGCTGTCGGCCCAGACCCTGCAGGTCCTGGGATACACGAAGGTGTACAACCTCAACGGCGGGATAACGGCGTGGCGCGCCGCTTCCTACCCGGTGGAAAAAGGTAAAAAATAGTCATCATGATGGTGTACCCGCTGTACAGGCCGCCGGGACTTCCGGCGGCCCCGGAATGTAGAGGAAAAGTATGAAGCTTTTTCAAAAAGTGGAATTCAAAATAGTCCTTTCCATCTGGATTGTCATGGTCGTCTGCGTGGCCGCGGTTTCCTTCCTTTTCAACCACTATGTCCATACTGTATCGAAAAGCGTCATAAGCCGGTTCGCGCCCATCATTTCCGACAACGTGGAAACGAAGGCTAAGCTTTACCTGGGCAAATACGACACCGATTCATTCACGCTCTTCGTCCGGGACTATTCCAAGACCATCGAGGAAGTCTCTTATATTTATTACATCGATCCAGAAGGAAAATACGCGGTTTCCACGGACGCGGGGAAAAACGGCGCCGCGTTCGAAGGCGGGCTCCCCGGGGACGCGGAACCGGGAGCGCCGAAGACCATCACCTGGGTAGACGACATGAACCTGGAAGTCGCGTTTCCGCTGATGGTTGCCCTGTCCGAGTACCTGCCGGAGGAGCGGCAGGGTTCGATCATCATCGGCATGTCCCTCGCCGGCCTGGAAAACAGGCTTTCGGTCATCAGGACGGTGGTCATCGGGGTTTTTACCCTGTTCGCCATCCTCATTGGCCTCATGGTGATCTTCCTGGTCAAGCGCATCGTCGTCTACCCGATCCGAGCCCTTACCCGGAGCATCGAGGGGCTTTCCTCCAGCGAAGGGGATCTTTCGAAGACCCTGCCGGTCCTGTCCAACGACCAGATCGGGACCCTCTCCCGGGCTTTCAACGTTTTTCTGGGGACCCTGGGAAATCTCGTCCGGGACGTACAAAGCTCTATCCGGAGTACGGCGGAAGTCGGACAGACCCTCGCCGCGTCGGCCGCGGAGGCCTCCGAGGCAACCGAGGGGATACAGTCCCGGACGGAGGGGATACGGAACCAGACCGTCCGGCTGGACGGGGAAATCCTGAATTCCGCGGGGCTCGTCGACAGGCTCAAGGACATGATCCGGCGGATAGACGAGCTCATTTCGGCCCAGACCGCGGACATTACCGAATCCTCCTCGGCGATCCAGGAAATGACCGCCTCGATCGGAAGCATTTCCAGGACTTCGGAAAAGAAGCTCGACACTGTGGAGTCCCTGAACACCCTTGCGGCGGAAGGGGGGAAGGTCGTGGAAGACACGATCGCGACGATCAAGCGGGTAAACAATTCGACGGACTTCATCAAGGAGGCGGTGCAGGTCATCAAGGGCATCGCGGCCCAGACGGACCTTCTGGCGATGAACGCGGCTATCGAGGCTGCGCACGCGGGCGACGCGGGCAAGGGCTTCGGCGTGGTGGCCGGTGAGATGCGCAAGCTGTCGGAGGAAACGACGGCCCGATCCAAGGAGATTTCCCGATCCCTGGAGGAGATGGCGGAATACATCCGCGTGTCGGAGGTGGATTCGGCGAAGACCGGCGAATTTTTCCACAACATCGTCCGGGGCATCCGGGAGGTGCGGGACGCCATTTCGGAAATACACAACGCGATGGTGGAACTCGCCGCGGGAGGAAAGGAAATCAACACCGCGCTGGCGTCGCTGATCCAGATTTCCTCCAACGTCAACGCGTCGTCGAAGGAAATGATGGAGGGGACCCAGACCATCAGCGGCTCCATGACCAGCCTGGAGGCGGTTTCCGGCGAAACCAAGAGCGGCATGGAAGACATCATGCGGCGCCTGGAAAGCATCAACAGGGCAATGCACCTGGTTTCCGAGTCGGGAAGAAAGAACGCGGAAAACGTGACGCTCATCGAAGGGCTTTTTTCCAAGTTCAAAGTGTAAGCTCTCCCGCATTGACCCGCGGCCCGTGCCCTTGGTACCTTTTACCCCATGGAAACCGCCGTCATCTGGACCAATGCCCGGGTCGTCACCATGGACCCGGCGCGGCCGGGGGCTTCGGCCTTCGCAACCCGGGGCGGCCGGTTCGCGGCCGTCGGTACCCCGGACGAGGCGGTCCGGGCGGCGGGCCCCGGGGCCGAAACGCGGGACCTGGGCGGCCGCGCGGTGGTTCCCGGCTTCAACGACAACCACGTCCACGCCCTCAGCCTGGGCGAGCGCGCCTACGCACCCGACCTCTCGGGCCTGGACGCCGGAGGCATCGTGGAGGCGGTCCGGCGCGCCGCGGATGGCCTTCCGCCGGGACGGGTCGTCGTCGCGTACGGCTGGGATTACACTTCCTGTCCGGACCCGCGGAAGGAAATCCTTGACGCGGCTTTTCCCCGAAACCCCGTCGTTCTCGTGCAGTTTTCCGGCCACGGGCTGTGGCTCAACTCGGCGGCACTGAGGAAATACGGTCTTCTTCGCCGCGGGGCCGCCCCGGGAAAGGGGGCAGTGCTGCGGGGCCCTGACGGGGAACCCACGGGGATCCTGCGGGAAATCCCGGCGAGCCGGCTCCTGCGGGGCCGGTATTTCAGGATGCATTACGATCCCGCTTATCGGGAACCCCGGCTCCGGAAGGCCCTCGATGCGTTCCGCCGCGCCGGAATCACCAGCGTTCAGGACAACACCTGGCGGGTCCCGGTGGTTTTCTCCCTTGCCCGGATGCGCGGCCGGGGAGAGCTGACGGCCCGCTTTTCCTGCTGGTCCGACGGTCGGTCGTCCGTTTCCGGACCCTTCATGGATCTGGGACCCTACGACGACGAATGGGTGCGCCGGGGCCCCGTCAAGAATTTCCTCGACGGAACCTTCTCTACCCGCACAGCCTGCCTGTCCGAATCGTACGCCGACGACCCGGACGCCGGGGGGATGTGCGCCGATCAGGAGGAGGTGGAAAAAATTCTGCGCCGCCTTGCGCAGAAAAAGAGGCAGGGTGCCTTTCATATCATCGGGGACAGGGGGATTTCGGTTTTTCTCGACGCGGCGGAAAGGGTCGTCCGGGAACACCCGGGTCTCCGGGATCTCAGGCTTCGCATCGAGCACGCCCAGCTCGTCGATCCCCGGGACATTCCCCGGCTCGTCGACCTGGGAATCATCGTTGCGGCCCAGCCGTCGGCCCTGGGGTCGCCGGAGAAGGACGCTCGCATCCTCGGGGCCGCCCGGGCGGAAAGGGCCTACCCGTACCGGGCCCTTCTCGACGCGGGCGTCCGTCTTTCATTCGGCAGCGACATTCCCGGAGAGGCCACCTGGGAGCCCCTGCATCACATCGCTCTGGCAGCCGGCCGTCCGGGGCCCATGCGGATAAGCGCAGGGGAAGCCCTGCGCTGCTACACCGCGGAGAGCGCCTACGCCGAGTTCCAGGAGGACCGGAAGGGCAGGATCGCGCCGGGGATGCTCGCGGACTTCGCGGTGCTGTCGGAGGACATCACCGCCGCAAGCCCCGATGACATCGGCCGGATCCGCGTGGAGATGACCGTCACGGGGGGAAAAGTCGTCTACGACCGGGAGACGGACGGTTAGGCGCTTTTCCGCCGCCGGCCCCTGTCCGCCGCGCCCGGGCGGGGATTCCCGGCAAAGCGGGGAGCGCCTCGTCCCGGAGCCCCGCGTTCCCGGCCCGTTTCCGCCGCGAAAAGCGTTTCCGGCGAAAAGCCGTCGTAGTCGAAGCCGCCGAGGCGGCGGCGCTCGATCCTGATTTTCAGCGTTTTTTCGATGTCCCGCACCATCGGGGAATCTTCCCCCACCGCGATCGTGAAGGCTTCCCCGGAAAGTCCGGCCCTTCCCGTGCGGCCAATCCGGTGGGTGTAAGCGTCCGCCGTGTCCGGCATGTCGAAATTGATGACATGGGAAATGTCCGAAACGTCGATTCCCCGGGCGGCTATGTCCGTGGCGACGAGGATGTCGAATTTTCCGTTCCGAAAGCCCTGCATGGCCTGCATGCGCGCGCCCTGGGTCATGTCGCCCCGGAGGGAGGAAACCCTGTGTCCGTTCTTGTCAAGCTCCCGGCTCAGCTTGCGCGCCCGGTGTTTCGTCCGGGTGAAAACGAGGACCCTGCCGGACGCGGGGCCGTCCAGCATGGCAAGGAGCATCTTTATCTTCTGGTCGTCGCGGACCGGGTAGATTCCATGGGAAACCGTTTCGGCCGGGGCCCGGATCCCGATTTCCACGACTTCCGGGTCCGAAAGGACCCCGTCGGCCAGGGAGCGCACCTCCTGCGGCATCGTGGCGGAGAAAAGAAGGGTCTGCCTGTTTTTCGGCA
>CAZGUL010000290.1:0-4466 GCA_964529055.1 uncultured Spirochaetaceae bacterium | reverse complement strand
AACGAGAAATGCCGCCGGACGAATTCGGCGAGCTCTCCCAGCCGCGCCTCCAGGTCCGCGTCTGCCCGGGCACGGTCGCCGCGTGCATACAGCCCGTGGAGGAGCTCGAAGAGCCGACGATGCTGATCGTCTATTTCCTTGATACCGATTCCGTAACTTTCCTTCCACACGAACGAGAACATGGCAGCAAAGGCGCCGATGCGGCGCTTGAACGTTTCCAGGAGCTTGAGTCTGACGATGGGAATTGTCTTCAGGGTGTCCCCGGGAAAAACCGAAACCTCGGTGTCTTCCAGCGTTTCCGCGGCGAACACGGAAGCGGTCCCCATCAGGGGCCCCTCCTCGCCGAAAAACCCGCCGGGCACAAGGACCTCGACCGTCTTATCCTCAGCCTTCAGCGCGACCCTTCCCTTCCGGACAAGCCGCAGGTCCGGCACCGGAGCTTTCCGGAAAACCCCGCCGGCCGCGAGGACCTCCGTCCCCATCCTCCGGGCCAGTTCGTTCTGGACCGGAAAGGACAGCATTTCGCCGAACAGGTCCGTACTCCGGAGGAATCTCCTGTTCCGGTACAGCCTCTTCATCTCGTCCTCCATGCCCGCCTCCCGGACGCACGAGGAAAACAGGTCCAGGGGAATTTCCAGAGTCCGGAGGAAACTCGCCGCCCGGCAGGTGAAATCGGATTTCCGGGTTTCCGTGAGCGCCGACTCGCCGAGCAGAGCTCCCGCGGAGAGATGGTTCGAGACCCCCGCACCCGCGTCCACGGCCTCCGCGAGACCGGTCACCACGAGGTACACGTTTTCGCAGACCCGCCCCTTCCGCAGGACGATGGCGCCCGGTGAAAATTCCACGACCGGACTGCCCAGGAGCCTCTCCACAAGGTCCTCGTCGGCCCCCGGGAAATAGGAGCGGAGCAGGCCCCGGGCGGTCTCCCCGGCGTAGTCCCGCCTGCCGGGAACGAGAACGTCCGTCTGGCCGAAGACGACGGTGGACCCGATTTCCTTCTCCTTCAGCGAGAACTCCTCCGCGGAATGACTCAGGATGATCTTCGCCGACTCGTCCCCCTCGAAGTCCGCGGCGTTGCCGTGGATGAGACCCTTGCCGGCGTCGATCTTCTTGATGTCGGCGGGAAGAAACATGGAGCGGCGGATCTTTTCGTGGAAGCCCGGGCTTATTCCGGTTTTCCCGCCGTCTGCGGACAGGAAGCCCTTCAGCACGGAAAGGGGGGCGATGTCCGCCAGGTGGCCGTAGGTCTTGTACCCGCCCGCGCTCTCGGCGCGGAAATACATGATGCTGGTTTCCACCGGGTGGGCCGAAAAGAGGGGCAGGACCTCCAGGCCTCCGATGCGGTTCCATTCGTCGAAAGCCAGGTCCCGGACGCGGAAGTAGCGGGCGAATTCCTCCTCCCCGATGGACAGCAGGGCGCAGAGCTTCCGGGTGACCGATGCCCTCACAAGAGGCGTCGCGTAGTAATCCATCATGTGGTCCGCCCGGATCAGCGAGGCGAGTCCCGCGAAGTGGTCGTCGTGGCAGTGGGTGTGAAAAATCCCCTGAATTTCGCCGACGCCGATCCCCAGGGCCGTGAGGCTGCTCAGAATTCCGGGCCCCGCGTCGATCAGGTAGACGCGGCCCTGAAACATGATGATCCCCGCCATGCAGGGGCGGTCCGGGTCCCAGCCGTCGCCTTCCCCGGTGTGGACGACGGAGAAATATTCGGGATTCACCCTGCCGTACGGCAGGATGTAGGGCGCCGCGTAGGTCTCTCCGCGCTTCAGATTGAGGTCCACCTCGCAGGAATCCCCGCCGCGGCTGATGACGTAGCGGTTGAGGGTCTCCCGCCGGATGAAGACGCCGCCCCGGATTTCCTCAGGTTCGCTTTCCACCGGCAGCAGGTCCAGGAGGTCCTCGGTTCTGCGGATGGCGCCGAATGCGAAGCGCATTTTCATCCGCATCATCTCCCCGGCTTCCTCCGGGCCGATCCCCGCCGCCTGGATCTCTTCCACGGATGCGAGACCGTAGTTGCCCCGGAAAATATAGCGGCTCTGGGCGGTGATCTGGTCACGGGTGCCGATCAGGACCGGCTTCGAACCCGTGTTGTTCGGGTGCCCCGGCACGATCATCCCCTGCTTGTAGAACATGTGCAGTACGGGAAATTCGGCCAGGTTCGCGAGATCTCCGTTCTGGATGGTGACATCGGACAGGAGAATCGCGTTGGGACCCGTCTCGTAGGAGACGCCGGCTTTTTCCTTCGTCAGGATGAGCCCGCGGCGTTTCAGATGTTTTACGCTGTCCGCCGGGCAGCCGCACAGGATCCGCAGATCGGCCTCCGGGACGTCGATGAAACAAACGCCCGGGGCGAGGGTCACTTTTTCCATAATTAAAACTCTAATCCAAGGGCGAACGCTTTTCAAATTCGCGAGACCCCCGCCGTTTCAGGGTGTTTGGCGTTTTATAGAGATTTCCGTATATTTGAGAACATGAACACACGAACTGTTTTCCTGTCCGCCGCCGGCGCGGCGGTCTTTTTCGCGGCGACGGTTTTCGCGGAAGCCTCTCCCCGGAAGGAAGCGGAGCCGGAAAAAACCCGACCCGCAGGGGGGGGAGTCATGATGAAGGCCGACAATCGTCCCATGGAGGTCCGGGCCGCCGAAGCCCTGAAGCAGGGCCGGGCCGGCATCCTGGCGGGAGCGGACAAGAAGATCCTTTTCCGCCTGGTGGACGACAAGCACGTTTTCCCCGTCGTCCTGGACGACGGGGAATGGAGGAAGCGCCTTGGGCCCCAGCGGTACCACATTCTCCGCGAGAGGGGCACCGAGTATCCCTTCACCGGGGAATACGACAAATTCTACGCCGAGGGCGTCTACCATTCGGCGGCCACCGGGGAGCCCCTCTTTTCGTCGGCGGCCAAGTACGACTCGGGAACCGGATGGCCGAGCTACTTCGAACCGGTGAATCCGGAGGCGGTGCTGTACCGGGTCGATTACGACGTCGGTTATCCCCGGATCGAGGTGATCGACGCCCGGAGCGGGGGGCATCTGGGTCACGTCTTCGAGGACGGTCCCGCGCCTACGGGACTCCGGTACTGCCTGAACTCGGCGGCCCTCGTTTTCGTCCCGAAAGGAGGGACTCCCCCGCCCGTGCTATAATGGGGCATGAATTTACAGGGCAAACGGGCCGTCGTCACCGGCGGCGCAATGGGAATAGGCCTTGCGGTCGCGAAGCGCCTTCTCGCCGGGGGCTGCGCGGTGACCCTCTGGGACCTCGACGCGAGGGCCCTGGAAGCGGCACGGAAGGAACTCGAGGGCCTCGCGCCGGGAAGGATTTCCGCCCGCGTCTGCGACGTGACGGACAAGGTCCGGGTGAAGGAGGTCGCCGAGGAGGCGAGGCGGGAGACCGGCGGCACGGACATCCTGATAAACAACGCGGGCTTCCTGGCGGCGGGAAATTTTCTCGACCGGCCGGTGGAGGACTGGGAAAAGACGGTGAGCGTCAACCTGAACGCGCTGGTCTACACCTGCCACGCGTTCCTGCCGGAGATGCTGGATCGAAATTCCGGTCACATCGTCAACATCTCCTCCTCGGCGGGAACCCTGGGCGTGCCGGGCCTGGCGGTCTACTCCGCTTCGAAATGGGCCGTCTGGGGCCTCACCGAATCCCTCCGCCACGAGGCGTGGAACCTGGGAAAACGGAATGTGCGTTTTTCATCGGTCCACCCCAGCTTCGTCGCCCGGGGGCTCTTCGCCGGCGCCCGTCTCGGCGGTCTGGGAGGCCTCATCGTTCCCCGGATCCGGGACCACGACGTCGTCGCGAAAACCGTCGTGGAGGCGGCCCTCAAAAAGGGAAGATTCTCCCCGAAGAGGCCCCGCTCGGTCCGGAGCGCGGTCTTTTTCCGGGGGGTCCTGCCGGACGGGGCCTTTCAGCGGCTCGTCCGTTTTCTGGGGGTCCACACCGGAATGTCCCGCTGGAAAGGAAAAAACCATGAGTGAATCGGAAAAAATCCTCCGCGCCCCGGCGGACGGAAGACCCCTGGGCCCTCTCGTCGAGCACACTCCCGCCGACCTGGCCGAAGCGGTCCGCCGGGCCCGGGAGGCCCAGCCCGCCTGGACGGCCCTGCCCCGGCGTGAAAAGACGGCCCGCGCCCGGCGGGCGGCGGAGTGGATATACCAAAACGCCGACAGGATCGCCGAAACCGTGGCGGCCTGCACCGGAAAGACCCGGATGGACGCCCTCAGCACGGAAGTCCTGCCCTCCGCGCTGGCGTGGCCCTACTACGCCCGGCTCGCCGGGAAGGTGCTCCGTCCCCGCCGGCTGTCCCGGGCGAGCATCCTCTTTTTCAACAAGAGGTCCGTCCTCCACCGGGTGCCCTACGGCGTGGTGGGGGTCATCAGTCCGTGGAACTACCCCTTCGGGATACCCCTGCACGAGCTCGCCGCGGGGCTTCTCGCGGGAAACGGGGTCGTCCTGAAGGTGGC
>CAZGUL010000289.1:0-4489 GCA_964529055.1 uncultured Spirochaetaceae bacterium | reverse complement strand
ACGATGGCGGCGGCGGTGCGCAGCTTTGGCCGCGGCGATTTTTCCGTCCGGGTCCGGCTGCCGGGCCGGGACCAAAGGATCCACGACATCGCGAAGCCCGGCGCGGCCGGGGCCGCAGGAGGGACTGTCGACGTGGAGGCGGGACGAGTCCCGGTTTTTCTCACCTGGGAGGAGGACGCCGCGTCTTCCGGCGCGGCGCGGGAAGGCCGGGTGGTCGCGGAGGCCCTCCGGTGAGCGGGCCCGCCGCGGGGAAAGGAGGTTCCACCCTGAGGAACCTCCTTGCCGTCGCGCTGCCGATGGTGATCTCCCAGGCCTCCGACACGGTCATGCTGTTCGTCGACAGGCTCATGGTGTCCCGCCTGGGGGAACTGCATCTGGCCGCGGCGATGAGCGGGGGCCTGACCCAGTTCACCGTTTCGTCCTTTTTCATCGGCCTCGTGGGGTACGTCAACGCCGTGGTCGCCCAGTACCGGGGGGCCGGGCGCCCGGAACGCTGCGCTCCCGCGGCCTTCCAGGCCTTTCTTCTGAGCCTGGCCGCCTATCCGCTCCTGCTTCTGCTGACACCCTTCGTCCGTCATTTTTACGTTTTCGCCGGCCACGGGCCGGAGCAGATCGCGCTGGAGTATCTCTACTTCAGGACGCTGATGTACGGCTCGGTGCTGTTCGTCGCCCGGGCGGCGTTTACGGGATTTTTTCTCGGCATCGGGCGGACGCGGACGGTCATGGCTGCGAACATCGCCGGCATGTTCGTCAACCTTCCGGCCAACTACCTGCTGATCTACGGGAAATTCGGTTTTCCCGCCCTCGGGATACGGGGCGCCGCGATCGGGACCGTCATCGGCGCCGCCGCGACGATCCTGATCCTCGCGGCCTCGTACCTCCGGCCGGCGATGCGCCGCAGGTACGGGACCCACCGGCCTGCCTGGGCCCCGGACCTGGCCGTAAGGCTCCTCCGGTTCGGCTCTCCGGCGGGGCTGGAAATGGTCCTCAACATCGCCGCTTTCAACGTGTTCGTCCAGTTCATGCATTCCTACGGGGCGGAGGTCGCGGCGGCCGTCACCGTGGCCTTCAACTGGGATATCGTCGCCTTCATTCCGATGCTCGGCATGGGGGCGGCGGTGACTTCCGTGGCGGGCCACCGGATCGGGGCGGGAGATTATCGGGAAGCCCGCCGGACCGCCTACGTGGCGCTTGCCGCCGCGTGGACCTACTCGGGAACGATGATGCTGGTTTTCTTTTTCGCCGCCCCGTCCCTGGCGGGGGTTTTCCTCCGCGGGGCGCCCGGGGGAGCCGCGGCCATGCCGCTCGCCGTGACCATGATCCGCCTCGCCGGCCTGTACACCCTGGCCGATGCGGCACAGCTCGTGTTTTCCGGCGCCCTGCGCGGTGCGGGGGACACCCGGGCGGTGATGCGGATTTCCGCGGGCCTGCACTGGATTTTCGCCGTTTCGGCGTTCGTCCTGATCCGGATCGTCCGGGCGGATCCCCTTTCGGTCTGGATGGTCTTCATCGCCTTCGTGATCGTGTTCGGCCTGGGGGTTTTCTTACGCTTCCGCCGGGGGCGCTGGGAGGAGATCAGGCTCATCGATACGGACCCGTCCGTTCCCCCGCCCATCGAGACGACGACATCCGAGGTTGCGGCGATCCGGTAGAACGGCCTGACGAACGACGGGGGTCCCGGAGGTTTTCACGCCTTTCCTACTTGAGGCCCATTCCGAATACCGCGCCCAGGATGAAGGCCCTGTTGTCGTCGTCGAAGACGTCCGCCAGAATCGCGTCGACCACGAACTTGTACTTCGGATGCTTCAGAGGATCGATCCTGACGCCGGTGTTGTAGGCCCCCCGGTACCAGGTGGTCGCCCCGGTGGGGACCGCGCTGTAGGAGTAGTTCGAGAAGTCGTTGATCCACTGCACGTGGCCCTGCAGGACCTTCGGAAACAGGGTGAGCTCGAAGCCCATGGAAAAGTCGATGTTGCCCTCCTCGATGGGAAGCTCGTCGTCGCCGAAGGTTTTGCCGAAGACGACGGTGGTCGTCGCGGGCATGCCGAAGAACTGGCCGCCGTAGGTCGCCGCGAGGTAGATCTGGAAGGCCTGGTAGTTTTCGCCGCCCACCTCGATCATCTGGATGTTCGCTCCGATGGCGGTGGCCGAGGGTCCCTTGTTGAAGAACTGGAATTTACCCGTCATCAGGAAGGAGCCCTTGTCGTCGGGATACATGCCTCCCATGGTGTCGTACGCGAAGGTCACCTCAGCCCGCCGGAAAAGACTCAAGGAGGCTTTCGGAATGTTCGCCGCATCCTCGTTTTCGGGTTTGACCCAGTGATAGCCGACGTCCAGGCCCAGGTCGGAGGAGTGCTCCCAGCCGATCTGGGCGGTGGGTGTCGCGATGAGGCCGGTTGAGCCGTTCAGAGACATGCCCTTGATCGTGGATTGCCCGTACGCCGCGCCCGCAAGAAGAAGTCCCGCCGCCAGGATCGCGAAAAACCGTCGTTTCATGTCCGTATCCTCCCGCAATTCCGTATTTTCTCAAAATATACGCCTCTCGGGAGATTAAGACAATGGAGGGGAGGGAAAAACTTGACATGCCCCGGGACCCGGTGTAATCTTTGCATGCAACAAAATCACGTCGCGCAAGGAGCCCATCGATGATGTTTCCCCGCCTGTATTCCCCCGCTGAGGTCGGCCGCAGGAGCGCCGCGAACCGGTTCGTTTCCCAGGCCATGGAAGGAAACGACGGGGAGGACGGCGGCCGCCCGTCGGCCCGGACCCATGAACGCTACATGCGGCTCGCCCGGGGCGGGTGGGGGATCGTCGTCGTCGAGGCGATTTCCGTCACCCCGGATTCCCTCGCCCGGCGGAACGGCCTGGTCATCTCGGAGCGGAACCTGGACGCCTTCAGGAGGCTCGCCGCGGAGTACAAGAAGATTTTTCCCGGGGGGCTCCTTTTTTTCCAGATCACCCATTCGGGCCGCCACTCCGGGCCGTTTTCCCGGCGGACCTGCCTGTATCCCGCCGGTGCGGGAGATGCGCACCTGTTGGCCACGGACGAGATCGAGGCCGTAAAAAACGATTTCGTCCGGGCCGCCCTTCTCGCCGAGGAGGCCGGGGCGGACGGCATCGACTTCAAGCTCTGCCACGGCTACTTCGGGGCGGAGATGCTCCGGCCCGCGAACGTCCGGGACGACAGGTGGGGCGGGAGTTTCGAGAACAGGACCCGGTTCATCGCGGAGACCGCCGGGGAAATCCGGTCGCGGCAAAAGTCGAAGGACTTCATCCTCGGCTCCCGGATTTCCATGTACGAGGCCATCCGGGGCGGCTGCGGAACCGCCGGGCCCGACGAGATCGTGGAGGACCTTTCGGAGATGAAGAAGGTCGTCCTCCTTCTGCGGGACATCGGCATGGATTACGTCAACGTTTCCGCCGGGATCCCCGCCCTTACTCCGGAGGTGACGCGCCCGACCAAGCAGTCCCGGAATTTCTTCCTGCACCACGTCCGGTACACGAAACTCGCCCGGAAGCTCGTTCCGGAGCTCGCCGTCGTCGGGTCCGCCTACTCGATCCTGAAGGAGGAAGCGGCGGCCCACGCCGAGGAAAACATCGCCAAGGGCTACGTCGACTTCGCCGGATTCGGGCGGCAGAGCTTCGCGGACCCCCTCTATCCGAAGAAACTGCTTTCCGGGGAGGAGATCGATTACTGCACCGCGTGCTCCGGCTGCACGAAGCTCATGGTGGGCCAGGTCAACGACGGCTGCGTCGTCTACGACGATTATTACCGGGACCTCCTGAAAAACCCGGGAAAGCGGGGGGCACAGACGGGATGAAGCGGGTGACGGTGTACGACGTCGCGAAGGAACTCGGAGTTTCCACCAGCACCGTTTCCCGGGGGCTCAACAACTCCATCCTGGTGGGGGAGGAGATGCGGCGCCGGATCCTCGCGGCGGCCCGCCGGCTGGGCTACCGGATGCGCCCCATCAAAAGGCAGAAGCGGCGGACCATTCTGAACATCGCGCTTTTTCTGCCCGGCGGTCCCGGCATGTACACCGGGCTTTTCTACAACACGGCGGACCTGGTGGCGGGACTCTACGACGGCTTCGGAGAGACCCGGGCGAACATCATCGTGAAACTCGCCGCCGGTGACGACCCGTTCCGGACGAAGAAACTCGGCCCCATCGACGGCTGCGTCTTCGCCTTTTTCGAGCCCGACGACGGGGTGTACCGGGACCTGGAGGCCCGGGGCGTCCCGGCTGTCCAGCTGAACCGGATCGACGGACGGCGCAACTACGTTTCCTGCGACAACGCGGGGGGCATGGAGGTTCTCTTCCGGCGTCTCCTCGCGGCGGACGGCGGCCACCGGCCCTGCTACCTCGGCCTGTCCCGGATCCCCGCGGTGGACGCCCGGCGCCGGGAAGGCTTCCTCGCCGCCGCGGGAAAGCTGGGGGTCCCCGCCGGGGAGAAGGCCGTCTTCACCCTGTCCGGCCTGGACAGGATC
>CAZGUL010000288.1:0-4493 GCA_964529055.1 uncultured Spirochaetaceae bacterium | reverse complement strand
CATTCGGGGGCGCCCCAGGGGCCCATCAACGTCATAACCCTCAACATCTACAACACGGGAATCCGGGACCACAGGATCGGCAGGGCGAGCGCGATGAGCATCATCCTGCTGGCCATCATGGTCGCGCTGACGTGGCTGCAGTTCAAGGGATCCCGGTCCGACGAGGTGAGCTACTGATGAAAATCCCGGCGATCCGTCCGGCGGTGCGCGGCTTCGGCGGCGTGTTCCGCGGAGTATTCCTCGGCGGGATGGTGTTTTTCATCGTCGCGCCGATCCTTTTCATGGTCACCGCATCGTTCATGCCGGCCCGGGACATCATCAGCATGCCCTACCGGTGGCTGCCGAAGGGCTTTTACTACCAGAACTACATCAAGGCCATCGCGGGCAACGACGGCAGCTTCCTTTTTTTCAGGTCCTTCCTGAACTCCCTCATCGTCGCGTCAGCCGTCACCGCGACGACGGTGGTGTTCGCGTCGCTGACGGGATACAGCCTTTCCAAATTCAGTTACCGGGGCCGGGACCTGGTTTTCATCCTGATCATGGCGACAATGATGATCCCCTTCGAGACGATCATGATCCCGCTGCACATGGTGACCGTGAAATTCCGGCTGCAGAACAGCTATTCCGGCATGATCCTGCCCTTTCTCGTCAACGCCTTCGGTATTTTCATCATGCGCCAGTACTTCATCACCTTTCCGCAGGAATTCATCGACGCGGCGCGGGTGGACGGCATGAGCGAGTTCGCGATTTTCCGGAAGCTCATCATGCCGAATTCAGCCCCCGCGGTCGCGACTCTGTCCATCCTGACCTTCCGGAGCCAGTGGGACACCCTGCTGTGGCCGCTGCTCATCGCCCAGACGGAAAAAATGAAAACCCTCCCGCTGTACATCGTCAAATTCACCGGGGACATCAACAGCGACGAAGGCTCGCTGATGGCGGTCGCCTTTCTCGCCAGCATCCCGATGTTCGCGCTGTTCTTCTCGCTGTCCAAATACTTCGTCGGCGGCGCCGCCGTTTTTTCCGCGCGCAAAGGATAGGAGATGCACTACATCTTCGACATGGGGAACGTGCTGTCCCTCAACGTCGACGTCGTCCCCGCCATCGCCGCGGAACTCGGGATAGACGCTGCGGAAATCGCCGCTTTTTCGGGAAACGACTTCGACGAGCTGTCCGTCGGCGCGATCGACGCGGACCGGTACTGGGAGGCTTTCAACAGGCGATTCGGCGTCCGCGTCCGCGAGGATCTCCTTATCACCCGGTTTCACCCCGTCCTCGACCAACGGGTCAAAAACCTCATTCTGGCTCTGAAACGCGGCGGAAGCCGGGTCGTCTGCGGCACGAACACCTTCGAGAAGCATTACCTCCACCACCTGCGCCGCGGCGACTACGATGTTTTCGACAAGGTGTACGCGAGCCATCTTCTGGGGGTTGCGAAGCCGTCCCCGGAATTCTTTCTCCGCATCCTCGGGGAAGAATCCTGGCGCCCCGGGGAGGTGGTATTCGTGGACGACATGCCCGCCAATGTCCGGGCGGCCGCGGATCTGGGGATCCACGCCGTCCTCTACACGGCCTGCGAGGACCTCGAGGCGCTGCTTCTCGGCAACGGGGATTGAATCCCGCCCGCCCGGCCTACTTCCGGGACCAGAACGGAAAGGTCCCGTACCCGACGAACCAGGGCTCCCATTCCCCGTCGACGCTGACGGCGGCCACCGCGTCCCTGCCGTCCTCGGTGACGGCGCTCACCACCACATTCCTGCCGTCCGGCGACCAGATGGAAGCCGACTTCTGGTACTGACCGTAAAAAGGCACGATCTGGCCCAGAAACGACAGGGTCGGCCGGAACGTCAGGATGTGACGGGTCGAGTTCGTGTCCGTGTCCAGCACCGAAAGGGAAAACAGGATGCCGCCGCCCGCGGCCGCGTCCGGGAAAACCGGCTCGAAGTACGCTATCCTCCGTCCCCCGGGTGACCAGAAAAACGCCGCCACGTTCCGCGGTTCCGGGGTGTGGGAGACGGTGAAAACCCGCCTTCCGATGTCCAGCACCCGCAGCGGCCCCACGGTGCCCATCCGCGTGGGAAGGCCGTCCACGTAAGCGATCCGGCCGCCCCGGGGCGACCAGTCGAAGACGGCGGCCCCGATGAGCGGAACCAGGGCCTCGAGCCCCGGTCCTCCGTCCCTGCGGGCCAGGAAAAGCGCCTTCCTTCCGTCCGGCCCGAAACCCGCGGCGGCGACATGCCGCCCGTCGGGGGAGAAGGCCGGGGCCTGGAACGGCGCCGGGGTGAACGGGATGTCCACAGCCTCTCCGGAATCCGCGGCGCTCACGGCGCGCAGGCGGCTTCCGCCGCGGCCCGCCGGGTTTCCTTCGTGGGTCACCAGGCTCCGCCCGTCGGGGGACCAGTCCCAGTAAATGGGGCTTCCCGTTCCGGCCACCCGGCCGCCTCCGTCCCTGCCGGCGATGCGGAAATTCATCCCTTGTCCCTCCGAGGAGAGAAAGCCGATGCGGCCGCCGTCGGGGCTCCAGTACAGGTAAAACGGCAGCTCCCCGGACGAGGAAAAGAAGGAATGCAGCATCCTGCCCGTGTAATCGTAGGCGGCCAGGAACGATTCCGCCGAGCCGTCGGGTTTCGCGTCCACACGGACGAAGGCGAGCTCGCGCCCGTCCGGGGACCACGCGGGGTAGGCGTAGGTCCGCAGGCCGGTCTCCGTGGTCCCGGCGTCGGTCGTGACCAGGGCGTCCGCTCCCCAGATGTCCGCCGCGTGGATGTTTCCGTCCTCCCCGACGAAGGCGATGAGTCCGTCGTCGAGCCGCAGCGGACGGGGGCCGGAGGAGCAGGACGCCGCGAACACGACGGCCGCGAGAATGACGGGGAGCGCGAAATAAACGCTTTTTTTCTTGTCCATGACGATAATATACTCAAATGTAATAGGCTTTGTATCATTTAACGGAAGTAGACACTCCGCGGGGAAAGGGGTAAATTCCGGGAAAATCGAGAATTATCGTGTAAAACCAAGGAGTCGTCATATGGAACCCGCCGCAGCTCATCGCCAGTTCGTGTTTTCGTTCCGCGAGGGAAACGGAAAAAACAAGGCCCTCCTGGGGGGCAAGGGGGCCAACCTTTGCGAAATGACCCAGATAGGCCTCAACGTCCCGCCGGGTTTCGTGATTTCCACCGAAGCCTGCCTCGCCTATCTCGCCCGGGAGGACAGGAGCCTTCCCGCGGGGCTCATGAAGGAAGTCCGAAAGCACATCAAGGAAGTCGAGACCCTGACGGGGAAGACCTTCGGCGATCCCGGGAATCCCCTCCTCGTGTCGGTCCGTTCCGGCGCGGCGATCTCGATGCCCGGCATGATGGACACGATCCTTAACCTGGGCCTCAACGCCGCGACCCTCCAGGGGCTCATCGGGCAGACGGACAATCCCCGCTTCGCCTACGACGCGTACCGCCGTTTCATCCAGCTTTTCGGCAAGGTCGCGCTGGGCGTGCCGGACGAAAAATTCGACGCGGAGCTCGAGGAGGTAAAAGCCAGGGCGGGGGTGAAGGCCGACGTTCAGCTCCGGCAGGAGGACCTGAAGGAGGTCGCCGAGCGGTTTCTCCGTGTCGTCGAGCAGGAAACGGGAAGCCCCCTCCCGGAGGACGTGTACGACCAGCTCGAAACGGCGGTCAAGGCGGTTTTCAATTCCTGGATGGGCCGGCGGGCCGTGGACTACCGGAGGGAATTCGGCATCACGCCGGCGGTGGCCAACGGGACGGCGGTCAACGTTGTGGCCATGGTTTTCGGCAACATGGGCAACGACAGCGCCACCGGCGTGGCCTTCACCCGGGACCCGGGCACGGGGGAGAACGTCTTCTTCGGCGAGTACCTGACCAACGCCCAGGGCGAGGACGTCGTCGCCGGCATCCGCACCCCCAAGGCGATTTCCGAAATGGCCGCCGAGATGCCCGGACTCTACGACCAGCTGGAGGAACTGCGGAAAAAGCTGGAAGGCCATTACCGGGAGGTTCAGGACTTCGAGTTCACCATCGAGCGGGGAACCCTCTACTGCCTGCAGACCCGGAACGGAAAGATGAACGCCGCCGCCATGGTGCGCACCTCGGTCGAGCTGACGGCGGAAGGCATCCTGAGCCGGGAGGCGGCGCTGCTGCGGATAAAGCCCGAAATACTGGAACAGCTCCTGCACCCGCGCCTCGACGCGTCCCACAAGGCCCCCTTTCTGGCCCAGGGTCTTCCCGCCTCCCCCGGCGCGGCGAGCGGTCTCATCGTCTTCGACGCCGACCGGGCCGCCAGCCTCGGAAAGGCGGGAGAGAAGGTCATCCTGGTCCGGGAAGAGACCAGGCCGGAGGACATCCACGGTTTCTTCGCGTCCCGGGGAATCCTCACCAGCCGGGGCGGCAAAACGTCCCACGCGGCGGTCGTCGCCCGGGGAATGGGCAAACCCTGCGTGTCCGGCGCGGAGGGGATACAGGTGGACGTCCACCTGCGGACGGCGGTCA
>CAZGUL010000287.1:0-4519 GCA_964529055.1 uncultured Spirochaetaceae bacterium | reverse complement strand
CGGTTCTCTTTCACCGGGACATAAAGCGGTTCCTGATCAGCGAGGCCCTCCGCGGCGAAGGGGCGAGGCTCGTGAACCGCCGGGGCGAGTATTTCATGCAGCGCTACCATCCGGCCCTCCAGGAACTGGCGCCCCGGGACGAGGTGGCCCGGGCCATTTACCGGGAAATGGGCGCCGACGCATCCGGGTACGTTTTCCTGGACGCCACGAAGATCCGGAACATCACGCTGGCCGAGAGATTCCCCAGCATTTACGAAGTCTGCGGCGGCGTGGGCATCGACATCTCCCGGGACCCCATTCCGGTGGTCCCCGCCGCCCACTATTTCTGCGGGGGCATCAAGGTCGATCTTGACGGCAGGACCTCGGTCCGCGGCCTCTACGCGGTGGGGGAAAACGCCTGCAACGGCATCCACGGCGCGAACCGGCTGGCTTCCATATCACTTCTGGAGTCCCTGACCTTCGGCGTGCGGTGCGGCCGCTACCTGGCGGAACACGTGCACCCCCCCGCCCGGAAGCTCATCGCCACGATCCCCGGCTGGGTGTACCCGGAAAAGCAGGAAGAGTTCGACGAGGTCCTCATCGGCAACGACCTCCTGAGCATTCAGTCCCTCATGTGGAACTACGTGGGCATAATCCGCACCCGGAAGAGGGTCCTCCGGGCCCTGTCGGACCTCAATTATCTTGATCACAGGATCGAGAGCTTTTACAAGGAAGCGCGGGTGAGCCGGGAGCTCATCGAGCTGCGGAACGCGGTCCTGGCTGCAACTCACATAGCCCGGGCGGCGGCGCGGAACAAGACCTCGGTGGGCTGCCATTTCCTGGAATAGCGGGGAAATATATTTGACACGGACGGTATTTTTTGTATAATGAGCATGCTTATGGCCGGTAGGGTGAGCGTATTGTCTCCCGCGAAAATCAACCTTCATCTGGAGGTGTATCCCCGGCGGGATGACGGGTACCACGACCTGCTTTCGGTCTTTCAGTCCGTCTCTCTTTTCGACGAGATGGAAGCGCGATCTTTGAAAAGCAAGGATGTCTGCACGATCGAGGGCGATTTCGATTTTCCTCCGGAAAAGAATATCGTCTGGACGTGCTGCGAACTGTTCCGCCGGGAAACGGGATTCTCGGGGGGAGTCGGCTTCATCGTGAAAAAGCGGATACCCGAAGGGGCGGGCCTCGGCGGGGGATCTTCCAACGCGGCGGCGGCCCTGCGGGCCTTGAACGTTCTTTCCGGCGCCGGGTTGCCGGATGAAGGCCTCGCCCGGCTGGGAGCCCGGGCCGGGAGCGACGTTCCCTTCTTCTGCCGCGAAGCGGCCGCGCTCGTGTCGGGCCGCGGCGACCTCATACGGGGCCTTCGCCCGCGCACCGATTTCTCGCTACTCCTCGTCGTTCCCGCCGTCCGCGTCGCCACCCGGGACGCCTATGGCTGGCTCGATGCCGCCGCGGCCTGCGCGACGCCGGATAAAAGCAGGAGCCGGACCATCGTCCGGAGCTATCTGGACGATCCCCCGGCGACTTGGGGATTTTTCAATTCCTTTTATCCGGTATTGTGCGGGAGGGAACCGGTTTTCGAACGGATACGTGAAGAGCTCGCCGCGGAAGGCGCCGCCTTCGCGAGCCTGTCGGGAAGCGGTTCCGCGATGTTCGGGGTTTTTACCGACGAACGGAAAGCAGTGCGCGCTAGGGAGGTGATGGCGGAAAGGTATGCCGCGGCGGAACACGTCGTTCCCCTTGCAGCCGTACCGGATGCCATATTACAATAATTCGGCAGCAGTGGGCGCAAAAAAAGGAGAACCCCATGCAGATCACGGACATCCGAATCAGGAAGGTGAATTCAGAGGGAAAACTCAAGGCTTACGTGACGGTTACTTTCGACAACTGTTTCGTCGTTCACAACGTCAAAGTCATCTAGGGCAAAACCGGTATATTCATCGCGATGCCGAGCAGGAAGACGAAAACGGGAGATTATAAAGATGTGGCCCATCCGATAAACTCCGATTTTCGCAACGAGCTGCAGAAACGCATTCTTCACGCGTACGAGAACATGGGTGACGACGTGGAGACGACGGAAGCGGACCCGGAGGAATAGAAGGCTTCCGACGCGGCCCTCTCAAACTAACAGCCACTCGTTGGGACGTCGGCAAGCGGTAAGCCACCGGGTTTTGATCCCGGCATTCGTAGGTTCGAATCCTACCGTCCCAGGTATTTATTCATAGAGGAAACAAGGAGAATCAACGTGGAGCAGAAAACATTAAGCGCCATCGAGCGCAAGGAAATCAGAAAGGGAGCGAACAGTCTCCTCAGAAAACAGGGGAAAATACCCGCCGTCGTGTACGGAGGGGTAAAGGCGACTCCCATCGCCATCGACGAGCGGGAATTCGCGACGAAGTTCCGCACCGTTTCGGAAAATACGATCATCAACATGGACATAGACGGCCGTCCGCAGGACGTCCTCGTCAAGGATTACCAGGAAAATCTTCTCACCGGCAAGATTGTGCACATCGACTTCTACGCGGTCGAGAAGGACAAGCTCCTGAAATCCCGCGTTCCGATCCGCCTGACCGGTTCCGCCAAGGGAGCCCGGGACGGAGGCATCGTGGAGTCCCACCTGCACGAACTCGACGTGGAGTGTCTTCCGGGGAACCTGCCGGCGGAAATTGTCATCGACATTACGAACCTGGACGGCGGCCACGCGGTGCATGTCAAGGACATCCCCGCGCCGGAAGGCGTAAGGTTCCTCAACAACGCGGACGGCGTTGTCGTCAGCATCACCCACGCGAAGGCTGAAGCCGTTCCCGCCGCCGCCGAGGAAGCTGCCGTCGAGGAAGGCGCCGCCGCGGCTCCCGCAGCGGGTGCCGCTCCCGCCGCAGGTGCTTCCGGTGCTGGCGCCGCAGGGACCACGAAGGCGGGTTAAGGTCTGGAAATCCTCGCCCTCGGACTGGGGAATCCGGGGCGTCGTTTTTCCCGGACCCGACATAACGCCGGCTTTCTCGTGGTGGACCGCATCGCGGACAGTCTGGGCATAGATCTCCGAAAGCCCTGGTTCCGTCCCTACCTCTACGGCAGGGGCGGCATCCGGGGCATTCCAGTACATCTTGCGAAACCTCTCACCTTCATGAACCGTTCAGGCGACGCCGTTCCGGACATTCTTCACCGGGCGGGAGTCGGAATTGACGGTCTTCTCGTCGTCTGCGACACCATGGACCTGCCTGCGGGGAAACTGCGGCTGAAGACCCGGGGCGGGTCCGCGGGTCACAACGGCCTCAAGTCCCTGATCTCCATCCTGGGGACGGAGGATTTCATGCGGTTGTATGTCGGCATCGGCAGGCCTGTTCCCGGGTCCGATGTGGTTTCCCACGTGCTCGGGGTTCCGGAGGCGGATGAGGAGCGGGAACTTCTCGCCGCCGTCGACCGCGCCGCGGACGGGATCGTACTCCTGCCGACGGAAGGACCCGAAGGCGTCATGAATGAAATCAATCGAACCTGACCTGCCCGTGCTCCGGGAAATCCGGCGATTCTGGAAGCGGCACGGGATACCCCGGGGTACCCGGGTCCTTGCGGCGGTTTCGGCGGGGCCGGACAGCACCGCCCTCGCGTCGGCCCTGGCGGACCTGCGGGGGGCGCTGGATTTCGGGATGGTGATTGCCCATTACGACCACGGCATCCGTTCAGCGGAGGAATCGAAGGCGGATCTGGCCTTCGTGACGACCCTGGCGGACAGCCTGGGGGCGGAACTCGAGATCGGAAGAGCCGGGCCGGGCGTCATCGCCGGAGCGGCGAAGAAAACCGGCCGGAGCCTGGAGGACATGGCCAGATTGTACCGGCACCGGTTTCTGCGCCGAGCTGCGGCAGGCCGTTCCTGCCGGTACATAGCCCTGGGGCATACCGCCTCGGACAGGCGGGAAACCCAGATCATGCGCTTCTTCCAGGGATCCTCCCCGGAGGGGCTCCGGGGGATACAGGAGAGGCGCGGCATGCTGATCCGGCCCCTCTCCGGCGTGGACAAGGCCTCGGTGCTGGATTACCTGTCCCGCATCGGCCGCGGTTTCCGGGAAGATCACACCAACGACGATCCGGCTTTTTTGCGCAACCATCTCAGGCGGACTCTCCTTCCCGCGGCGGAAGAAGTCTTTCCCGGCTTCGGGAGGGCCCTGGACAAGCTTGCCCTGAAATCCCGGCTGTACGCCGACTGCGTCGCGCGGGACCTGGAGCTGCGAAATCCCTGGAAACGCTCCGGGGAGGACTGGAGCTGCCGTCTCGAGGATTTCCTCGGCCTTCATCCCCTGCTGCGCATCCTGTCCGTCTACCGGCTTTTCGACACGGAAGGCGCCCGGAAAAACAATCCGCGGCTGCCCTTCGCGTTTCTCGCCCCCCTGGAACGAATGGAAGAAAAAAAGCGGGACGGGGTCGTGCTGGAGGGATACGGCAGGCGCCTGGAGGTGATAGGGGGGCTTCTTTTTTGGAAACGGGATATTGTCCTCCGGCGAAAAAAAGGGTATCTTTACGTCGTAGACGGGGA
>CAZGUL010000286.1:0-4531 GCA_964529055.1 uncultured Spirochaetaceae bacterium | reverse complement strand
CCCCGGCGACGAGGCCGGTGCGGATTTCCGGCCCCTTCGTGTCCAAGAGGACGCCGACGGGAACGCCGGTCTCCCGGGAAACGGTTCTCAGCGTCTCGATGCGCCTTCGGTGTTCCGCGTGGTTTCCGTGGGAGAAGTTGAACCGGGCGACGTTCATGCCGGATTCAAGGAGTCCCCGCACCGTCGCCGGACTCTCCGACGCGGGCCCGAGGGTGCAGATTATCTTCGTCTTCCTGAATCTTCGGACTTCGCTCATGATAACCAGTGTAGGCGCGCCCAGGCCGGGCGTCAACAAAAAAGCCTTACCTTTTTCGGTTGACAGGCCGTCCCCGGACCATGAAAATGGGAAGAGATGAACCGCGGAATAGATCCTCTCGCGGCCGTGCCGGAAATGGCCGCGCTGGCGCGGACGGCGGACCCCGGCCGGCTGATCCGGCGGGACAAGTACACGAATTACGTCGTTTTCGCCCCTTTCATGCGGGCGGACGGCGAAACTCACCTGGTGTTCGAAAAGCGGGCCGCCGCGATCCGGCAGGGCGGCGAAATCTGCTTTCCCGGCGGGGCCGTCGAGTCCGCCCTGGGGGAATCCGCCGGGGAGGCCGCCGTCCGCGAAACCGTGGAGGAGCTCGGCCTTCCCCATGAAAAAGTCCTCCTCGCGGGAAACCTGGGGATTCTCGTCACCCCCTGGGGCAGCGCGGTGGACCTCTGCTATGGTGTCCTGGACATCTCGGACACCGCCGAATGCCGGCCCCACCCGGGGGAGGTTGAGCGGGTGTTTTCCGTCCCGCTGCGGTTTTTCCGGGAAACGAAGCCGGAGGTCCACCTGCTGCGTCACGAGGTGCGGCCGGAATACTGCGACGAGGGGGGCCGCACGGTCCGCCTCCCCTGGGAGGAGCTCGGCCTGCCGGAGCGCTACTCCCGCCCCTGGGGCCTGCGTTCCTACCCCGCCTGGTTCTACCGCCGGGACGGGGAAACCATCTGGGGGATGACGGCCGACCTTGTCCGGGAGATACTTGAGCTTCTCGATAATAATTCTCCGGGGAATTTGAATTCCCCCTGAAACGTGGTATCTTTGCATACAGGAGGATAGAAATGAAAAAACTCGTTTTAGCGACGTTAATCTTGTCCCTGCTCGCCCTGCCGGCTTTCTCGCAATTCACGACACTGGATGACTTTAAAGCCGGTTTCAAGACCTTCTCCGACGACATGGCAAACGTTCTTCCGATGAACTCCGCCATCGGGCTCAACTGGTCCGACCCGTACATCGGCCAGTTCCTGTCCCTGCCGCCGAGCCTGGGGATCGGAATCACGACGGGCGTCACGACAATTCCCTACGCGTCCATCGAAAACGTTCTGGAGGAAGCGTTCGACAACAGCGGCAACGACATCCCCGACCCGGTGAAGGATTACGGCCTGCCCCTGCCCGCCATCGCCTTCGACGCGCGGATCGGCGGCTTCATCCTGCCCTTCGACATCGGCGTCAAGGCCGGCTTCATACCCAAGTTCGTCGAGGGACAGATCGACGAGGACGTGGAACTGGACTACCTCCTGGTCGGCGCGGACATCCGCTACCAGGTCATGAAGCAGCGCCTCATCCTGCCGGAAATCTCCGTCGGCGCCGGCTACAACTACATGAAGGGCTCCGTCGCCTTCGGCGGAATTCTCGATCCCATCACGCAGATCGATCTCACGGGAGTTCCCGGATTCGCTCCCGGAGATTACCTGGAACTGACCTCCCCGGACTTCTACATCGAGTGGGAAACCCACGTGGTGGACCTGAAGGCCCAGGCGAGCTGGAAACTCCTGATCCTCCAGCCCAGCGTCGGCATCGGGGCGAGCCACGGCAGTTCCACCGTCACCGGCGGCGCGAAATCCACCCTCGAATTCAACGGCGCTCCCATCGGCCCCGCCGAAAAACAGGCCCTCGCGGACCTCGGCTACGACGTCGACGACGCCAGCATCGGGGTTTCCTCCGATGTCACCGGCTGGTCCTACCGGGTCTTCGCCGGACTGGGCATCAACATCATGTGGATATTCCGGATCGACGTGGGGCTCCAGTACAACCTGAACGGCGATAACTTCGGCGCCACGGTGGGAGCCCGGCTCCAGCTGTAACAGGAACCGCCTCGCGCCCCGGGCTGCAGCGATTCGCGGCGGCTGGCGGCCTTTGCTGAAAATCGGCCCTCCCCTGCGGGAGAGGCCGTTTTTTTTTGCCGGGGTCGCGCGCTTTGGCCGGAATTTTTCAAAAATTCCCGGGAAAATTTCTATATCGGCGCCCCCCGAGCCGCTATGATGACGGGAACACAGGAGGCGCCATGACCGGAAAAGAACTCATTTACAAAGCGTTCCGCCACGAGGAAACCCCCCGGACTCCCTGGGTCCCCTACACGGGGGTCCAGATCGGCCAGTTCAGAAAATACTCCGCCGAGGAACTCCTCCAAAGCGAGGACAAGCTCGTGGAGTGCCTCCTGGAATCGAACAGGCAGTACACCCCCGACGGCCAGCCCGTCATTTTCGACCTCCAGGTTGAGGCGGAGGTCCTGGGCTGCGGCCTCCTGTGGGCCGAGAAGGCCCCCCCGACGGTTTCGAGCCATCCCCTGGCGGGCGTGAAGGACATACCGACGAAGATCCCCGGGAAGACCGAGGGCCGCATCCCCCTCATCCTCGGCGCCATGCGGAGGATGAAGGCTGAGGTCGGCGGCACCACGGCCCTCTACGGCCTCGCCTGCGGGCCCTTCACGCTGGCCTCCCACCTGCGGAGCACCGACATCTTCCTGGACATGTACGACGACGAGGAGTACGTCAAAAAGCTCCTCGACTACTGCGCGTCGGTTTTCATCGCCATGGCGGATTACTACATCGACGCGGGCATGGACATCATCGGCGCCGTGGACCCCCTTGTTTCGCAGATTTCCCCGGATTCCTTCGCCCAGTTCATGGCGGCGCCGTACAAAAGGGTATTCGACCACATCAGAAAACGGGGCGCCCTCTCCAGCTTCTTCGTCTGCGGCGACGCGACGAAAAACATCGAGGAGATGTGCAAGACCGGCCCGGACTGCGTTTCCATCGACGAAAACATCAACATGACGGGCGCGAAGAAAATCACCGACAGGTACAACATCGTCATCAGCGGAAACCTCCAGCTCACCGTCGTGATGCTGCTGGGCAACCAGAAGGACAACCAGAAGGCCGCCGTCGACATGATCGACGCCATGGGCTCCCGGAATTTCATCCTCGCCCCGGGCTGCGACATGCCCTACGACGTGCCCATCGAAAACGTCGTCGGCATCGGGCAGGCGGTCCACAACGTGGAGGCCACCCGGAAATTCCTGAAGAGCTACCACAAGGAAATCGTCGACGTCCACGTGGACATGCCGGACTACGCGAAGCTGGACCATGTCCTCATCGAGGTCCTGACCATCGACTCGGCAACCTGCGCCGCCTGCGGCTACATGAAGGAGGCCGCCGACGCGATGGTTCCCGTTTTCGGGAAAAAGGTCGAAGTCGTGGAGCGCAAGATCACGGAGCCGGAAAACATCGCCCGGCTCGGCAAGCTCGGCGTCGCGAACCTGCCCACCATCGCCCTGAACGGCAGGGTGGCCTACGTTTCGCTTATCCCGAACAAGAACGAGCTCAAGGCTTCCGTCGAAGAGGTCCTTGCCGGGCTCGGGAAATAGCATGGGCGCCGCGTCCCCGGCCGGAAAAATCCCGGTCGTCCTTATCACCGGGTTCCTGGGGTCCGGGAAAACCACCCTTCTCAACCGGATCATCTCCGGCACGGACCGGGGCAGGATCGGCCTCCTGGTCAACGATTTCGGCAGGATCGCCGTGGACGGCAGCCTCATCCTGGCGAAACATCCGGAGCTCGCCGGCAGGGACGGCGGGGTCTACGAAATCGCGAACGGTTCGATTTTCTGTTCCTGCCTGACAAGCAGCTTCCTCGCGGGGCTCCGGCATTTCGCCGGCCTGCGGCCCGACAGGCTGTACATCGAGACCTCCGGGATTTCCGACCCCTCCTCCATGGGGAAGCTCCTTGCCGAAAGCGGCCTGTCGAAAAGCTTCTCGGTGGAAATGACCGTCTGCGTCGTCGATCCCGTGCGGACGCCGAAGCTCCTCGGCACGCTGGAGGCCGCGGCGAAACAGATAGCGGCGGCGAGCCACATCATCATCAACAAGGCCGACCTGACGGATCAGGCCGGGCTCGCCGCGGCGGAGGCACTGGTCCGCGGGATAAATCCCGGGGCGGCGGTCGCCGCGGCGGTGCAGGCGGCAGTGGACCCGGCTTTTCTCGCCCGGCGGAGCGGAGGCCTCAGGCTCGCCCGGGCGGAGTCGTGCAACACCCCGGGAAACCGGCCCCGCAGCGTCCTCCTTCCCCAGCGGGATGTCCCTCCGGAACGGCTCAAGGAATTTCTGGACCGGACAGCGGGACTGGTTCTCAGGATGAAAGGTTTCTACGAAATCGACGGCCGCCTGGTCTATGTTTCCGACGCGGGCGGCCGGGCCGTGTTCGAGGCGGTGGAGGGGTCGGGTT
>CAZGUL010000285.1:0-4535 GCA_964529055.1 uncultured Spirochaetaceae bacterium | reverse complement strand
CCCGTCCGGCCGAGAAGGCCGTCCAGCCAGCGCTTCGGGAGCCCGCGGCGGCCGTGCAGGGCCCCGACGGCCATGCCGACGATGGCGGCGATTGTATCGTTGTCCACCGTGTCGTTCACGGCCCGAACGATCGCCTCCTCCGGGTCGGCGACATGGCGGGACAGGACGATAAGGACGCTCGCAACGGTCTCCAGGAGGTACGCCCCGGAATACCACTTCTCGCAGGCGTCGAGGACAGAAGTCCCGTTGTCCACCGCCCGGCCGGCCTCCTCCCGGACGAACTCCGAAAGTCTGCCCAGGAAATCCGGGTAGTGCGGGGACCGTGAACTGTACACCGTGTCCGTTTCCACCTTCGAGGCGAGATCACAGAATCGGTCTACCCACCAGCGCGGCACAGGCGGCTTCTCCATCACGAGGAGCTCGCGCAGCATGACCGCGTAGGCGAGGCAGGAGGAGATGGAAGCCGTTCCGTTGTGGGTTATCATCGAACCCAGAGCAACATCGGCGGCGAAATCGAGCCCGCCCCGGCGGAGTGACGGCAGGATGAGCGGCGCGACCCGCATCAGGGCGCCGTTTCCGGCAGAATCCTGCCCCGCTTCCCGCCAGTCCTTCCCCAAGGCCCGTGCCATGAGGAAAGCCTTCACCGCCTGCCCGATCCCGAAAATCTGGTCCTGGGTGAACCGCAGGGAAAGCCGCTCGGGGTCGACGCGGCCGGCCTTTAGGATCTCATCGAGCGTCCAGAAAGCAAGCTGGGTGTCGTCTGTCGGTAATCCGACCGCCCGTGCCCCGGCGTATTTGTTGGGAAGATAGTCCCGGATCTCGCCGTACCGACTCTGTCGCTCCGATGCCGTCATGGATTCGCTCGTGTTCCCCAGGGAGTCCCCCACCGCGAGCCCGAGGAGCATGCCTGCCACCTTGTCCGGGTCGGGCATCTTGTCCAGCGGTGGAACTTCGCCGGCGAGGGAGTCGAGCGGACGGATACGCAGGATGCCTGTCCGGATCAGCTCGGAACAGAGTGAAGCGTTCGAGGTTCCATCGATTTCATTCATCGTTTCGATTATAGCGTGAAAATGACGATTCGTGAGGCAGAAACGATTGAAATATGAACGTCACAACCCGGCAAGTTCCGCATCCGTCAGACCCTCGTGTGTATAAAGATCCAGTGTTATAGCGGTCGAGCTGTGCCCCAAATAGTCTGAAACCGCTTTTATTTTTCCCGTCTTTTCAATGACTCGGGTCGCGAATGTATGCCGGCACCCATGGGGCGAAAACTTTTTTCCCGCTGCCTCCCTCACAGCCTTGGATATCCTCCGGTACGCATAGCTCCTGTGGACGGGTTTACCTGCCTCCGTTTCAAAAAGCCACGCCTCCCCCCGATACACGCCTCTGATACGTTCAAAAAGTTCAGAGGCGACCCTTAATGTCCGCAGCTTTCCTCCCTTGCCGCGAATCGGGAGTTCAACCATTTCGCCATCCGTTTTCGCTTCCGATAGACGTATGTTCAAAGCCTCGGATATGCGAGCCCCCGTCTTCATGAGAAACTGGAAAAGCAGCCCATCCCTGTCCGTCATTTCATCCAGGACCTTTTTCTCTTCCCTCGGGGAAAGGAGAAAATCCCGCCGCACCGCGTTATTCACCCTCCGCGGCGCTTTCACGCTTCGGAGCGCTTCGGAAACAATCGCAGCTTCCTGTGCCGAAAGGAGAGAGCGCGCAGCGCCGCGGAGGCCGTTTTTCAGGGCTGCCAGGATAGGTTGGAAGGATCCCCCGGTGTATCGGCCTTCAAGGGACCTGATATACCGCTTCAGGGTCTCCCCTTCAGCAGGCCCCAGGTCATTCTCCCTGACCCACGCGAAATAGTCCCGCACGTACCGAACATAGTCCGGCCTCTCCCGTACCGCCCGAACCGCGGCTTTTTCAATCTGACCAACCTCCCGGGAAACCTCAAGTTCAGTCCTTTCTGTCTTCATATACACCTCTTGAAAGGCTAAATAAAATAGCATCATAACTACTCTTATGTTGTTATATTACACTATAAAGCGAAAATCTGCAACACCAAAGGAATGCCGCTCACATCTGACATCCCCTCTTCGCGCCGGAGTGTGCGCCGTTCCTTTCGTGCCGATACACATCCGTGGTGCATCCCGATAATTATCGAATCCCGGAATAAACTTCAGGATGAAACCTTTTGAACTTCATGAATGATCTTTCGCTTTGGCTCTCTTCTGCAGCTTCTCCAGACTCTTTTGCATCCTGGGGATCTGCCTCACAGCCCAATTGAATTGCACACGTGCCCTGAAATCCGGATATCGCCGAGACCAGTTCGCGATGGTCCTTCTACTCACGCCCAGAGCCATCGCAGTTTCGGTCCAGGTGGGAGCTACATTCTCATTATATTCAGGACGGTAAAGCGAAGGACGGCCACGGAAATAGCTATGTTTTTTCGATGCAGAAAAGACGCCATTTTCTTGATGCATAACCTGGGTTTTATACATCCGGGATTTACGGCAGGACAGGGGAAAAGACTTTCTCAACAACTGGACGATCCCGCGCGTGATGATGTACATATCGGCGAAATCAAGGTGCTGCCGGCGCCATCGCCAGATCGTCGTGCGGTGGATACGGTAGAAAGCTGCCGCGGCCGTGAGGGAGCGCATTTTCGCCCACCGGCAGCAGAACTCGATGGCTAAATCGCGGCTGTATTTCGTCGGCCGGCCTCCTCTTTCTTTTTTTCTCCTCCCTAAATTTAAGGCGGGCGTAGATGAGGTATGATAAGGAAATGGTGTAGAAGGCACGAGGGATAGCCACTCCCGCAGGGTATGTTTTTCGCCCTTGTGCTGTTCCCACCAGAAGAGAGGGCTATTGGTCAACCGCATAGGATTTCTTTTTTCTCCAGTTCAATAATCTGGCCATATGGCGTTTCGAACTCGGGAAGCCTAATCCCCTTGGCCGGGTCAGAATCGATAAATTTTCCCAGGGCGATAGCGGAACCGGTTAATTCCAAGTATCGCCGGATCAGCTCACGGTTTTCGCGCGCAAGCGCCAGCAGCGCGGCGGGTAGCCGTTCCACACTATCAACGCGGACCCGTACGCCGTCAAGGACAAGCCGCGCCCCGTGCCTTTCTATTTCAATTAAGAAGGTCGTCATCGTCATAGATACACCGCCTGCCCGGTTTCACCCGGTACCCCGGAACCGTTATCTGATAAATCATCTTCTGATTGGGAATTACTCCGGGACCGCCCCGGTTCCGGGTTCCGTTCCTGCCCGGTACCGAATATTTCCGACTCAATCAGAACTCCCTGCGGTACTGGTTCGATGTGGTACCCGGCACTGCGCCCGGTACCGCACAAATTGTTATCCTGCATGGGGTTTTCATTTGACGGTTCCGGGGGGCCGGCTTTTTTCAAGGCCAGATACCGGGAAAAAGCCTCCTCGAACATAGATGCCCTATAACCGCGCTTTTTCTGCCCTCCAATCGACAACTTTTCCGGCCGGATGTCATATCCACGAAGTAGCCGCGCGATCTGGGGCGCCCCAATAGGGGACCCTTTATTCCACGTGGACCAGGGCCGATCTTCCCGCTCCGCCAGGTTGTGGATCAGATCATCGGTAGAGAAGGAATCCATGCCGGTCTCGGCGATGTAGCCTTGAATGTCCGCCAGCAGCATGACCCCGGTCGAGGTGGTGTCATCGCTCTTTCCGGAGAAAGCAACGGCCGCCGCAGCTGCCGCCTCAGGCCACCTTCCCTCGACGAAACGGGATACCTGGAGTGCCATTTCCCAGTTGTCCCGTGCACGGTCATTCAGCTCCTCGGGGAAAGGCGGATCAAAGTACGTCTCGATCCATTCCATCGCGTCTGCTACTGTCCGCGCAATTTTTCCCCTGATCTCGTCGAACTCCTGCTGTATTCTGTGTATGCGAAGCGATTCGGTTTTTTCCTCCGAGGTTTTTCGCCGGAGGGGAATGCTGATTGACCTGTCCCGCCATGTACCGGGAACCGATCCGATCCCGGCAATTATCTTGTGTCCGAAGACGGAAAAACGCTTCACCTCGTGCTTATCACCGTCAGCCCGCAGTACACATGAAAAGCGACCTCGGCGATGCCCGGCGTTCAGGATTCCCCGTATAGCTTCTGTTGTCTCAGTTTTCTGATTCAGGAGCGCATCGACCTCATCAAGCAAAAATGTCGGCTGTGTCGCCTCGATAAGGCGAAAAAGGGCGGGAGCGGAGGCGTTCGCGGCTGTCTCGGGCTCGCGTACAAGCTCCGCGAGGACTGATAACAGGGACGTTTTCCCACACCTCATTTCCGGAGATGTGATAATGAGCATGGGGGCGAATTCGGCTTTCTCGATCATGTGGGTCTGTATCACGTAGAGAGCGATCGCTTCTGCGGCCAGATCAGGAAGAACGACGAATCGTCGAATGAGCCGGACGATCTCATCCAATACCTCTCGGAGCGCTTCACTGGCAAGCCGCCGTTCTATATGGGCGCTATCAAGCGTCAGTGCGTTTGACATCAGAAGCCCCTTGTCCGGGA
>CAZGUL010000284.1:0-4543 GCA_964529055.1 uncultured Spirochaetaceae bacterium | reverse complement strand
TGCCGAGGGGCGGTAGTCCAGGCGGGAGAGGGAGGAATGGAACCAGCGGAGGCAGAATAGATTCTACGTTGATCATCCCTTTTCAGGACCCGCCGGTTTGATTTGTATTGGCCTTCGGGCTTTTTTGGAGAACCACCCATGTGGTGTTTCCGCCTTGCTTCGATTTACTGGGACGCGATTCAGTATTCCAGTTCCGATCTCCGAAAATCTTGTCCATCACGAATTTTACGTTGTGATGAGCCATGTTGTCCCGATCATGAATGATCGATGGAAGATAACTTTTAATTTTTTCCATGACACCCTTCCAGGGGATTCCTCTTTCCCTCAGGTCATTCCGGAATTGCTGATCATTCTGAAGACTCGAAACGACCTTGATCAGATGGATACTCAAAGCGTCGATTCCCGAATTTCCTGAAGGTTCTTCGATCGGCGGAGATTCTTCAGTCATTTCAGATTCTTGAGAATATGTCGCACTGTCCGCTATAGCGGAGGAGAATTCGCTTTTCAACCGACTCGCATAGCAGTCAATTCCGTTCGAGCTATACTCTGCATCCAGGGGACGATACTGTTCCTCGAAGGAAAAAATCCTCAGGGGCAGCGGATATGTTTTCCCGGATACGCTGCTCCAGAAAACGGCATGGCCGGGTATCGGCTCATTCAGCAGGCTGCTGAGAATATCGTCACTGAAATGGGCGTTCGCTTTTTTCACCGACTGAAGGTCATAGGATGACAACAGATGAAAAATAAACCAGTTGTCTCCCTGACTCAAAAGTTCGCCGGCTATGCTTCCCGGCTGCTGGGTTATGAGCACTGCTCCGAGGTCGTATTTCCTGCCTTCCTTGACCCACGAAATATAGGGTCCCTCGCCGCCTGTCCCGTCGCTTCCCAGTACGGATTGGGCTTCCTCGAGGACGGCGATTGTCGGTATCGTTTTCGGTTCTGCCCGGGTGAACTCATCCTGGTTGTGGTCGAATATTTTCTTAAGTATAAGCCCGGAAAGTACAAGGGCCGGAGAACCGCGCAGCTGGGATACGTCGATGACGCAGATCTTGCCTTCCGATAATGCCTTGAAAAGCATGTCAAGCATCTGGCTTCCCGGATCGTGAAGCATCGTCACGACCGTCGTCATGTTGGCGCGCGCCGCCACCATCTCCGCTTCCTGGTTTTCTTTCAGGTTCAGAAGGTCCTGAATGAGCTTTTCGTCGGCGGCATTTTTGTTGCGGTATATCTCGTCCACGAGACGGCTCCAGGCCTGATCGTTCAAGCCTTTCAGCTTGCGCACGTTCTGCTGGTCCTGCTTTTCCTGCGGCAGCGCGATCGAAAGAACGTCGCCCGGCCGCAGCCTCCGTATGTCCAGCTTTATGTCGCCAACAACGAAAGAACGGTAAAATTCGCTGGGCCCCTCTTTCTTCGTGAAAACGACGACCTTGTCGCGCAGGTGCGGCACATCGCAGAGTCCGGGCCTGTTCTTGTCGTCGGGCCAGAAATATTCCCCTTCCGGGTCGAAGATGACGGTGCCAACCGGTACCCGGGCATTCCTTTTTGTCACCGTCGGTTCGGTTTCGTACAAATCGCTGAAAAGAAGTTTTATGAGGTTCGATTTTCCGAAGCCGGCGCGGGCGAAAACGAAAGACCGTCGGGACACCAGGCCGCGGACGTCGAAACGGGGTATGACCTGCGGCTGCATCGCCCGCATCCAGGCTTCCGATACTCCTCTTCCGTCGGTTCCCGAATAAATAAACTCCCCCAGCGCGAGATAACCGAGTTCCGCGCCTTCCTTTTCATTGTGCCCGCATATCTCCTGGAGCAGTTCGTCCGACAGGAAGGCCACCTTGCTTCCGACATGGGGAAGGCGCCTGTGCGATGCCGCGAAAACGAGTTTTCCCTGGACGGATCTCAGCACTCCCAGCACCCTGATGTTCAGCCGGTATTTTAAATATTGTTCCCGGAGGTCTTCAGGTATGGGCCGTTCCTCCGAAATCGCCCGAATCCCGTAATCTTCCCCTCCGCCCGAAGACAGGCGGCCTTGAGCTTCGATCGAAGTTATTCGTCCCAGAACGCCTTCGTTTTCGTTTTCCAGCTGTACGAGGAGGAACATGCCATGCATCGGTATGCTCTGATATTCGTTGCGGTACGGGACCATCACATCGGCATGGAATTCCATCCCGCCCTGGCTGAAGCCCTTGAATATTCCGACAATTTTATCTTTCGGGAACAGCTTCATGAATACCTCCGCTCGCTCACATCGGTCTGTAATATCAGACCGTCGAGAATCGTCCGCTTTTCCTCCGGAAGAAGTTCCCGCACCGACCAGGTAACCTGGTCCTGTAAAATCTCCAAATCGAATCCCGCGATTTGCGCAAACTCATGGGCCTTCTGCAGGCATCGGGGATAGAAGGGAACGGGAAATCCGTCGATGGCATCAGAGAGCAGGTAGCCGAACACCTCCGCGGATTTATCAACCTGGGACGGAAGGAGGTCGACGGTCCAGACGGGATCGCCGCTCCTGGATCCGAAACGCACGAAATGCATGATTCCCTTTACGAATTTCGCCGTCTCGCCCTCGTGTTCTTCCTCCGTACCTCGTGCATACTCGGGCCATACATACGCCTTCGCTTCGAGCTTTCGCGGAATCCGTACGAAAACCGCGTCGCCGGAAGGAAAAATGTTCTCTATCGAAATGGCGAGATTGTATCTTTCCAGGACCTTGCTCTTCTTGGCCAGTCCCGCGAGAAAAATCCTCCTTCGGTCCTTCCTCTGCAGCCTGAGTATCGCCTCCTCGATCTGATCCATCATTTTGACGAAATAATCTCTCTGGAAAATTTTGCTGCGCAGGAGGCCGTCTCTCACGATGAGGGTATCGGTCGCGAAGTCGCCGTGACAGATACGGTCGTAAATCACCGCCCATTCACAGAGGTCCCTGTAAACCTGAACCCATGAAGGCGAAATCGAATCGGGATTATTCCGAGCGAATTCAGCCGTGGGAATCATGGGGCTCATTTCATGCAATGATGTTTTCTTTATCCCCAGATCCCGCATGAGCCGGCCCAGAACGGAGCGGGGAGATCCGTCCGCGTTGAATTGGGATTTCTCGAGATATTCGATGTTCGCGGTGGGGGTCACGGTATCCAGAAACATATTCTTCCCGTAGGAATCCACAACGCGCACAAGCTGAATAAAAAACGGATCGAAGGCAAGCCCGTTGTTTCCCCCGTCGCTCGCGACAACGGAAACGGCGGTGGCACTTCTGCTTTTTATCGACCTGACTTCGGACCGTAAAGGAACGACTTCTGCGCGAAGCTCGTCCAGAATGTGCCGGTCGGACAGAGTGCAGGCCCGTATCATTTCCTTCAACTGCTCATATTCATCCGCGTCGAACATGCATCACTCCAGGACCGCTTCAATGTCTATCTCATCTATCGGTTTCCCCACATTATTATTGAACTGTACCGCCTGTCGTCGATTTCTCTTCGGAAACCCGGCGCTTTTTACGCTTTCTATGCGCCATACATCTGCATCTCCCGTGAATGTCGCACGGATTATCTCTTCAGGAGACCTCGGGCTACTGGGGAGGGCCCCGAAACGAATATGGAGCCGGGTTCCCGAGCGCGAGACGCGGGCGCAGTTAGCCCAGACACGGGAGATGTCGAAAATGAAACCGTCAGTATCCTTCTGACGCACTTGAAGTTCGTGCGCATATTCCACGGCAGGGTCTGCACCGAGAAACCAGTTGCGCAGCCACTGGTCCGGCACGTAACTTCTCATTCCCCAATACGGAGGAGAGGTGACGATGTGCCGATACCCGCCGGGAGGTTTCGGGACTCCATCGAAAATCCTGCTGTCGCCCTTCATGACATCCCCGCCGGCGGATTTCGGCACGGAAGCGAGTGTATATCCTGCCCGCCTTTCCACGAGATCGAGGACCCCCACCTTCTCCGGCAGGAGTCCTTTACGTTTCCAGTACACCACGGCGCCGAGAGGTTTCGTCGCGTAGGTGCGCGGCATCTGGTTCGATAGATATCCGGGTTTGCCCTTGTAGCGCGGTCCGTGAAGCACCCCGAGGATGAGTGCCTTCAAGGTGATGCCTGCCGGATCCTCGGCAGCATTTCGGAAAGACTCCCTCATGCGGCAGATATCCCGAAGAGTCTCCGGATGAAAACACAGGTCCCAGAATTCGCCTTCCGGAACATTCTTCGGGCATGGAACGGACAAAAGCATTTCCCTGCAGCGGGCTATTACCTCATTGGCCGTAGACTGTACGACTTTCGCGCGGGCAATCGCCGCGGCGACGGGATTGCTGTCGATGCCGACCGATGGGAGACCCAGCAGGCGGGCGGCGAAATTCGTGGTTCCCCTGCCGCAGAACGGGTCCAGGACCCAATCCCCCTTGCCTGCGGAGGACAGCGCGCCAAGGGGAAAGGACAGGGGATACATCGTAAAGTACGGCGCGATCGCGTTGAGGCGATGGTCGGAGGGAATCATGGTCGTATCATATCTCCCCCCGCAGGGGAAGAAAGCCTTCCGCGTCCAGGCGGCGCATGAC
>CAZGUL010000283.1:4314-4554 GCA_964529055.1 uncultured Spirochaetaceae bacterium | reverse complement strand
AGCATGGCGGGGACGGCGCCTTTGGCCTGGTGGTCAACCGGCCCGCGGAGCGGACGCTGGGGGAAATTCTCCCGGACATCGGGGCCGGCGCCGCCCTGGACATTCCGGTGTACATCGGCGGGCCGGTCCAGCAGGATTACCTCTTCGCCCTGCATTCGGGCCTTCCCCGGGAAGCGGGCAGCTCCTCGGCCGTCCATCCCGTCCCCGGCGTCGTATTCGAGCCCGCGACGAAGGACCTCA
>CAZGUL010000283.1:0-4304 GCA_964529055.1 uncultured Spirochaetaceae bacterium | reverse complement strand
TCCGCTACCTCGTCGAGGAATGGGCCGACCTGCCCGCCGAGGACAGGCCGAAAATCCGCCTGTACGCCGGCTACTCGGGCTGGGCCCCGGGTCAGCTGGAGAGGGAACTCCGGGAGCACTCCTGGTTCACCCACGGGGCGAAGGCGGACATCGTTTTCCATCCCGATCCGGAGGCGGCCTGGAAGGACGCCCTCAGCGAAAAGGGGGGATACTTCAAATTCGTCGCCGACACCGGCAGCATGCCGTCCATCAACTGAAGGCGATCAGAGGGGCTTCAGAAGAATTTTGATGCCCTTCCTTTCCTCGAATTCGCGGAAAGCCTGTTCCCACATGTCGATCGTATACACCGACGTTATGAGGGGCTTCAGCCTGATTTTTCCCCGGGCCACCAGGTCCAGCCCCCGTTTCCAGGCGTTCCACGTGTGGGACATGGAGCCCCGCATGGCGATTTCCTTGACCACCAGGGAATCCAGGTCGACGGCCACCTTTTTGCCGAACAGGCCGACCTGGGTGTAGCGGCCCCGCTTTTTCAGGAGCGCGATGCCCGCGTCCACCGCCGGGGCCGCTCCGGAGCATTCGATGAAAACGTCCGCCCCGTCGCCTCCGGACATGTCCCGCACCACCGCCGCGAGGTCTTCGGTCAGCACGTCCACCGTGCGGTCCACCCCGAGTTCCCGCGCCAGGGCGAACCGCTCCCGGTCCGCCGTCGTTCCCGACAGGATGACCTTTCCTCCCCCGGCTTTCACGGCCTGGGCGGAGATGAGCCCGATGGCCCCCGGCCCGGCGACGAGGACGAGGTCCCCTGCGCCCACCCGGGTCTGGTCCAGCACGGCGTGCACGCTGCACACCATGGGCTCGGACAGGGCCCCCTCCTCGTATGATATGGAGTCCGGGATCCGGTAGACGTTCCTTTCCTCGCAGACGATGTAGCGGGCGAAGGCGCCGTCGATGTTCAGGCCCTGGGCGCCCCGGTTCACGCAGATGGCGTAGTGGCCGGTCCGGCACATGTAGCATTCGCCGCAGTGGATGCAGACGTTTTCCGCCGTGACCCTGTCGCCGGTTTTGAATCTGGTGGCCTTCGGGCCGGTCTCGACGACCCGGCCGCAGAATTCGTGGCCGATGATCACCGGCGGATTGGTCGGGAATTCGTCCTTCAGGATGTGGATGTCGGTGCCGCAGACCCCGCAGGCCTGGACTTCGATTTTAACGCCGTGGTCCCCGCAGACGGGTTCCGGCATGTCGCGGATTTCCAGGTTGCCCGGTCCGCGGGCGGTTTTTACCAGTGCTTTCATGAAGGAAGATGCTATTCCAGTTGCGGCGGGCTGTCAAGGAAAAGCCGGGCCGGGATATTCCCGCCCCGTGTAGAGATGGAATTGTCGATAGGCCTGGCTCAGGAGCATCTCTTCCCCGTGGATGGTACGGCAGCCGGCCCCGGCCGCCCGGCGCAGGAGCAGGGTGTCCCGGGGGGAGTACACGATGTCGTACACCGTACCCGTACCCGCGAGGCTCCGTCCCTCCAGGGGGTCCAGGTCCTCCCAGGGGTGCATGCCCATGGTTGTGGTGTTGACAAGGAGGTCAGGATAATTTTCCCGTTCCCGGTGGCCCGCGTCGTCCAGCTCCGCCCAAAGGAGGACGCCCTCCGGAAGGCCCAGGGAGCCGGCGAGGTCCTCCGTCAGCCGGCGGGCCCTTTCCGGCGTCCGGTTCAGGACTAGGACCCGGGCACCCTCCCGCGCCAGGGCGTACACGGCCGACCGGGCGGAACCGCCCGCGCCGATCACCGCCGCACGGAGGCCGCCGAGAAATCCGGCTCCTCCGCCGCCGTACAGCTTCCGCAGAGGCGCGAGAAAGCCCTCGGCGTCGGTGTTGCAGCCCCGGAGGCCCTCCGGCCCGGGAGTCACCGTGTTGCACGCGCCGATGGCCCGGACGGCCTCCTCGGTCCACCCGCAGAGGGGAATGATCTCCTCCTTGAAGGGGACCGTCACCGACAGGCCGCCGACCTCCAGCTTCCGCATCACGGGAAGGAAGGCCGCGGCGGAGTCCGCGTGGAAGGGAACGTACACCGCGTCGATGCCGAGGCGGTCGTACCCGGGATTGTGGATGTGGGGCGAACGGCTGTGCAGGATGGGGTTGCCGATGATGCCGAACACCCGCGTTCCGGGCCCGATCCGGTGGTAGCGGTACACCGTGTCCAGGGTCTCCGGATCGATGAGGCCGGGGGCCACCCGGTCGCCGCCGGGAGAGGCAAAGGTGAGGAAGGACCCGAGCCGGGGGGCCAGGACCCGGAGGGGAAAGCCGAATTCGCCCATGCCCAGCAGTATCTTCCTCCGTCCCCGGAGCGCGCCGAAGGCGTCGAGCATCCTTTCCACGTCGGCGCAGGAGCGGGGCATCACCGCCGCCTTCGGGATTTCCCCGTCCCCGCGGGGCAGGCCGGCGACCCGGGCGGCGAGGTCCGCCGGGACGCCGCCGAAGTCGTGGAAGGACCGGATCACCGTGACGTTCCGCCTCCGCGCCGCGGCCTCGGCATCAGGCAGGCGGGAGGTCCCCTCCAGATCGACGTACGCGAAAGTCCCGTTTTCCAGCATGTCCCGATAGAGCCGGCCTCTTTCCTCCTCGCCGCCGTCCCAGCGGCCCCCGTCCTCGGGCCTGCGAAGCGTCAGGATTGCCGGCAGGGCGGCTTCGGCAAGAAATTCCCCGAGCCCCGCGGCGCGGGGGGCCGCCAGGTAGTCGGCCCGGAGCTCCACCCCGTCGATGTGACGCCGGTACCGCCGGATTTCCCGGAGATTTTCGCCGTGGTCGGCCCCGGTGAGGACGAGAAAGATCATCAGAAGTCCCCCCGGTAAAGGTACGCGTCATCGAGCCTGTCCCCGGAGAAAAAGAGCCGGAGCCGCACGGGAAAGCCGTTTCCGGCGAAGTGGTAGAGGACCCAGTCATCCTCCGCGTGGAAAGGCTGCCCCAGGGCGGCAACGACATCGTTCCGGGACGAGCCGACGACGAGGCCCCGGACCGAACCCGGGAAGGCCGCGTCGAGCCGGACCTGCCAGACCCGGCCCCGATACCAGAACAGGGAAACGCCACCGGCGTAGCGGAAAACAACGTCGTCCTGCCGGGGATCGTCCCCGCGGACCGGCATGACCTCCTCGGGGACCCCGAACCGCCCGTAGGCTTCCTTCAGGGTGAGACCCAGAATGTCCGCCGGGTCGCCTGCGGCAAAAAGCTCTCCGGCCAGGAACAGGCACGCCGCGAAGAACGCGAATATTTTCATGCCGTCTCCTAGGGGTCCATTTCGCGGGCGGCGTCCCGGACGAGCTGGGAAGAGCCCTTTTTCATCACCAGCGCATGGCCGTTCCGGATCACCACGACGATGTCCCGGACACCGCAGAGGGCCACGGGAATGTCGGAATACACGGCGCAGTCCCCGGACTCGATCTCGAGGATGCGGGGAGCCCTGCCCGGGAAGATCCGGGCCGCCTCGTCCCAGCTTCCCACGTCGGTCCACTCAAAATCCGCCGGGACCATGGCGGCCGCGCGGGACTTTTCCATCACGGCGTAGTCGATGGAGATGGAGGGAAGTTTCTCGTACAGGCTCCGGACGGCTTCGCCTTCGCCCCAGATCCGGACGCCCTGCACGGTCCGCCCGGTTCCGACGGACCCGGCCTCCGCGAGACGGCGGAACGGCTCCGCGACCTCCGGCGCGTGGACGGCAAGTTCGTCCCGGATGGTGCCCAGCGAAAAAAGGAACATTCCCGAATTCCAGTAGTGGCGCCCCGACGCGGCGTACCGGACCGCCGTTTCGGCGTCCGGCTTTTCCCGGAAGGCCTTCACCCGGAAGCCCGGGCCCTCCGGCTCCCCCGTTTCGATGTAGCCGTAGCCCGTGTTCGGCTCCGACGGCGGTATGCCGAAGACGGCGATGAATCCCCCCGCGGCGAGTTCCGCGGCCTTCCCCGCCGTGGCGGCGAATTTATCCACCGGCCGGATCAGGTGGTCCGCCGACAGCACCAGGACCCGCGCCGTCCCGTCCAGGCGCCCGCCCAGGTACGCCACCGCGAAGGCGATGGCCGGGGCGGTGTTGCGTCCAGCCGGTTCCGGCAGAATCGTCACGACGGCCCCCGCCGCCGCGTACTCCGCGAGCTGGTCCGCCGTCGCTTCCACGTAATCCCGGTGGGTGACGACGACAATCTCCGCCCCGGGGCTTGCCGCAAGTCCCCTTTCGACGCTCTCCTGCAGGAACGAGCGCTCCCGGCCCAGGCTCAGGAACTGCTTCGGCATTTTCTTCGTCGACGCGGGCCACAGCCGCGTGCCGGAAC
>CAZGUL010000282.1:0-4554 GCA_964529055.1 uncultured Spirochaetaceae bacterium | reverse complement strand
AGGACCAGGGACTCGACCACCTCGTAGGTCAGGGGCTCCTCGGGATTGTAGCTCTCCCGGTAGGCCCGGATTTCCGGCGCGATGCCGTCCGCCATCTCGCCCACCAGGTTGTAGCCCGACAGGCCCGCCAGGCCGTATTCCATCGCCGCGGCGACGAGCTTTCCCGTCCGTACGTCGTAGATCTTGATCTGGATAAAGAGCCGCCGGCCTTCTATGCCGTAAACGCCCGCGGCGGCGGTGTCCGCTTCCAGCTCCCGGGCGGCGGCAAGGACCGCCGCGCCGGAAACCTCCCCGCGATCGGCCAGCGACGCGTAGACCGGGGTTTTCATGAGTTCCGCCCGGGGAAGGACCCGGAAACCTTCCGCGGCCAGCTTCGCTTCCAGGGCGCCCGCGAGGAGTTCCCGGTACGGGGCGCCGGCTTCGGCGCCGCCGGTTCCGGCGTCGGCGTGCATGAACACGACGGCCGCGAGTTTTTCGTCCCCGGTCTGGGCCTCCGCCCGGGGCGCGATGACGCCGGCCAGGACGAGCAGAAGGAAGGGGATGGCAGCTCCGGCCGCCCCTGCGGCGCGGGAAGCCGCGGCGGGCCTGCGCGGGGAACCGGCTTTCATTCCTTCGGATGCCTCGTTCATTGATCCGCTACTTCGTCTTCATGACTTCGACCCCGTCCCAGCCGTCGGGCGGCGGGTCCTGCGCATAGTCCGTGCACCGATCGAGGAGCATTTTCGCGCAGAAATCCTCCGGCAGAATTTTCAGCACCGCCTCGAATTTCCGGGCGGCCATGTCGAAGGACCGGACGTAGTAGAGTTCCATGCCCTCGTCGTGCAGGGCCCAGGCCTTCTCCTCCTCCGGGGTGAGGGATCTCTTCGTGGTGTAAATCTTTACGCCCCGGGTCTTTCCCTTCACGGCCACCGTGTCCAGGAGCCGCGCGGGAAGCTGTCCCCTGATTTTTTCGTGCAGGGATTCGGAAATCAGGATTTCCGCGTGATACGTCTTCGTCAGCCCCTCCATCCGGGATGCCAGGTTCACCATGTCGCCGATGACCGTGTAATCCATCTTCCGCTCGCAGCCGATGTTGCCCACCGTCACCACGCCGTAGTTGATGCCGATTCCGATGCGGAACTCGGGTTTGCCGATCTCCGCCTGGTTCCTGTTGAACTCCCTGACGGCGTCGATCATGTCCAGGCCCGCCAGGACCGACTGCAGTCCGTCGTCGTCGTGCTTGACCGGGGCGCCCCAGAAAGCCATGATCGCGTCGCCGATGTACTTGTCCACGATGCCGTTGCGGTTCATGATGATGTCCACCTGGCCGCTGAAGTAGCGGTTCAGGGAATTGACCAGGTCGTCGGGGGCCATCGACTCGGAAATCGTCGTAAAGCTGCGGATGTCCGAAAAAAGGATGGCCAGGACGCGGTTGTCCCCCACCAGCATGGATTCGGGGGCGGCGAAAAATTTGTCGATCAGGTCCTTGGGAACGTATTTCTGGAAGATCTGGCGGATCCTCTGTTCCTTTTTCTGGGCCAGCACCGCGTCGAAGGCGTAGCGCTTGATCTGTTTGTAGGCCTTTTCCAGCTCCCCGATCATGATGTTGAAGGTGTGGGCCAGCCGGCCGATTTCGTCCCGGTACTCGACGGCGACCCTCTCGGACAGGTCGCTGGAGGTGATGATCCTGTTCATCGTGCCCACCACCCGGACGATGGGCCGGGTGAGGACGTTCGCGAACACCAGCAGCATGACCACCGCGAGGAGGGACGCACCCGCGAGGATGTAGACCGTCTGCTTCGTGATCCTGTCAACGTCGCCGTAGAAAACGCTCTTTTCCTCCGTGAGGAGGAAGTACCAGCCGAAGGGGGCGAAATAAAATCCCCGGGCCACCCTGTCCCTGCCACCCAGCACGGGGGTCACCATGTCGGTGCGCCGGCTCGCGGCGAGCTCCCGGAGGGCGGGCGTTTCGGCGGGAAGGATTTCCACGGGGGACGTGCTCATGGCGAGGGCGGCGTTTTCGTCCAGGGCGACGATGAGTTCCGTATCGGAGCGGACCATTCCCGCCGCGAAGGCTTCCACCCCCCCCTTCGTCGCCTGCACCATGTCGGGGCGCCCGGTGAAATCGTTCTCCACCAGGAGCTCCCACTGGCTCCCGGCGTACTTTTCCAGCTCCGAGGCCTTGAAATCCAGGAATTCCCGGGTCACCCGGGTGATTCCGTTGGCGGCGGCGAAATAGGAGGATGTCCCGGCAAGTATCAGTGTGACGATCAGGAGGGGCAGCACCACCAGAATGATCTTGAGGCGGATACTCATGGAATGATACTAAAGCATGTAGCGACGGAAATCAATATGCTGTATAGTTTTTCCATGAAAACGCCGCTCTATCTGCTGGACGGGTACAGCCTCATCTACCGGTCGTATTTCGCGTTCATTCGCAGTCCCCTGCGCAATCCCCAGGGCAGGAACAGCTCCGCGGTCTTCGGTTTCTACCGCTCCCTTCTCGCTCTTTTCCAGGAGCGGAAACCCGGCCTGTTCGCCGTGGCGCTGGATTCCCGGACGCCCACGTTCCGGCACGACATGTACCCGGAGTACAAGGCCACCCGGCAGAAAACCCCCGACGACCTGCGGGCCCAGATTCCCGTCATCGAGGAAATCGCCCTGGCTTTGGGCGTTCCGACCATCAGGGTCGACGGATTCGAGGCGGACGACGTGATGGCCACCCTGGCCCGGATCTGCCGGGACGAGGAACGCCCCTGCTACATCGTTTCGGGGGACAAGGACCTCCTGCAGACCGTGGAAGGTCCGGTAAAAGTTCTCCGGCCGGACAAGGGCGGCTTCCGCGAGATGGGCCCCCGGGAGATTTTCGACGAGTGGTCGGTGCGGCCCGGGCAGATCGTGGACTACCTTTCCCTGGTGGGCGACGCGTCCGACAACGTGCCGGGCGCGAAGGGCATCGGGGAAAAGACCGCAGCGGCGCTGCTCGAGGAATTCGGCAGCGTGGACGCGCTGTACTCCCGGCTGGAGGAAGTGAAGAGCGCCGCCCAGAGGCAGAAGCTCCATGATTCCCGGGACAACGTTTTCCTGAGCCGCCGCCTCATCACCCTCCGGAACGACGTTCCCCTGCCCGGCGGCCCGGACAGCCTCGTCCTGCCGCCGCTGCGCGGGGATGCCGCCGCGCCTCTTTTTCTGCGGGAGGGAATGAAAAGCATTGCCGAGGAGCTCGCCGGAAAGGCACCCCGGGCGTCCTCCGCAGAGGGCGGCGCGGCCGGCGGCGGCACCGGCGAAGTTACCGCCCCGGCTGTCGCGGCGGCGGACGGCGGCCCCGGCGCGGCGAAACCTGCCGTCGCCGCGATTCAGCCGGCGGGCTCCGCCGGCGGCGGTCCGGGAACCTACGAGACGGTGAGGACCCTGGAAGATCTGGACCGCTGGGTTTCCCGGGTCGGAAAGGCCGGGATATTCGCGTTCGACACCGAAACCACCGGCATCGACCCCTACGCGGCGGAACTCGTCGGTTTTTCCCTCTGCGTCCGCTCCGGCGAGGCCTGCTACGTCCCCGTGAAGGCGCCCTTCGGGGAGGGCCTGGGTCTCACCGCCGTTCTTCCCCGGCTGAAAAGCATGCTGGAGGGCGACGGAGCGCGACTCGTGGGGCAGAACGTCAAATTCGACTACAAGGTCCTCCGCCGCCTGGGGATAAACCTCCGTCCCTGGTTCGACACCATGATAGCCGCCTGGCTTCTGGACGCCGACGCCGGCTCCTTCGGCCTGGACCGCCTGGCGGAGGTCCACCTGGGGTACGAAACCGTCCATTACGACAGCGTCGTCCCGAAAGGCGAAACCTTCGACGCCGTCCCCCTGGAGGAGGCGACCCGGTACGCCGCGGAGGACGCGGACGTCGCCTTCCGGCTGTACGAGGTTTTTTCCACCCGGCTCCGGGAAAGGAGCCTGGAAAAGCTCTTTTTCGACCTGGAAATGCCCCTTGTCCGGATCCTGGGGAACATGGAGCTCGCGGGCATCCGTCTGGACCCGGGGGTGCTGGAAGCCTACGGGCTGGAGCTGGAAAAAAGCCTGGCGGCCCTTCAGCAGGACATTTACCGCCTCTGCGGCCGGGAATTCAACATCAACTCGACGAAGCAGCTCCAGGAGATCCTCTTCGACGTCCGGAAGCTCTCGCCGTCGAAAAAAACGAAAACCGGCTTCTCCACGGACACCTCGGTGCTGGAGGAACTGGCCCGGGAGGACCCGGTGCCGGAGAAAATCCTCCGCCACCGGACCCTGGCGAAGCTGAAATCCACCTACGTGGACGCCCTGCCGAAGCTGGTGAGCCCGAAAACGGGGCGGCTCCACACGAATTTCGGTCAGACCGGCACCGCCACGGGCCGCCTGTCCAGCAGGGACCCCAATCTGCAGAACATCCCGATAAAGGAGGCGGAGGGACGGAGGATCCGGGGGGCCTTCGTGCCGGCGCAGGGGCACCTCTTCCTCAGCGCCGACTACGCGCAGATCGAGCTCGTCGTGCTGGCCCACCTGTCCGGAGACCCGGGTCTCAAGTCCGCCTTCGCCGCCGGCGCGGAC
>CAZGUL010000281.1:0-4584 GCA_964529055.1 uncultured Spirochaetaceae bacterium | reverse complement strand
ACAAGAAGCAGTGAAACGCCGCCGGCGGCGAGGCCGCCGGCGGGCGCATCAGACGTTCTTCGCCACCGTGTCCTTCGCGACGGTCAGCCATCTCTTGATTTTCTCCAGATCTCCGCCGTAGATCGCGTCGGCGCATATCCACAGTTTACGGCCGGGTACGGCGGCGAGAAAACCTTCGATCTGTTTACGTATCGTCTTTTCGTCGGCGTTGAGCACGTCGTCCTCCGGATGGGGCACCTTCTGAAGAATGACCGACGGCGGGGCGATCTCATGGGCCTTCCCGAGGTCGGTCCAGGAACTTATGTGCAGAATCCGAAGGTTCGGCAGCGTCGTCAGAGTATCGAGCATGGGCGTCAGATTGCCGCAGCTGTGATAGTAGCGAACCCCGCCGTAAAAATCGGCGAGTTTTTTTTCCGAGGGATAGACGAGGTCCCTGTACATGTCCGGCGAAAGCAGGGCGCCGTCCACCTCATCGCTGTAATGATCCGACACATGGACCCGCCGGTAATCGTCGTAGCAGTTCGTGAACATGTTCGCCGGATCGTCAGGCCCGATGCCGAGAAACGCGCTCCGCTGTTTTTCCCAGGATATCCTCGATTCCGCGATGAAATCCAGAAGTTCGACGACGAAATCCGGCCTGTCCATGAGGTCCATGTAGAGTTCCGTGAAACCCCTCAGAAAACACGCGATCGACCAGGTCCCGCGCACCCAACCGGGAAAGGACACGGGAAGGCGGCCGTCGAGTATTTTCTTCATTTCCCCGTATTTCGCGTGAACGTGCGGCATGGGCGGGGTTTCGAAAAAATCCGGAAGCCGGAGGCGCCCCAGATCGCCCGGTTCGCGGAGAACAGGGGCGACGGAGACGAAGGGATCTTTTTCCCTGTCGAAAACGGGGGGCACCCCGAACATCGTGGCTTCCAGGGTTCCCGCGGCTCCGTAATCGTAGCCAACCACGGGCTCGACCACGGTGTCGTCGTCGAAATTCTCGCTGAGGAATATCTTGCTTTTCAGGTGCGCGAATAAACGGGTTTCCGCGCTCTGGTAGTAATCGATCATCGAGAATCCCAGAAGGCGCGCCATGAGGGACCTGCCGAGCCCCACCATCACCTGTACCCGTGGAGGTGATGTCCGGAGTCTGCGCATTTTCTCGGACGACGATATTTCTTTAACCCGCGCGCAGAGCGCGTCGAGTTCATCGTGGTTGATCTTCATAGCATCTTCCTCATTTGAACAAATTGGGGATAACAAGCGTGAACCACGGGACGTACGCGATGAGGAGAACGACGATGATGAGGCTCACGATGAAAGGCGTTACATGCCGGAGGACGTCCCGCATGCTGACCTTCGCCATTCCCGCCGCGATGAAGAGAAGCACCCCCACCGGCGGCGTTACGGCCCCGATGAGCGCCGTGATCACGACAACCATCGCGAAATGTACGGGATCAAAACCGTACTGAAGCGCGATGGGATGCAGCACGGGTATCAGAATGACGAGCGCCGCGATCGTTTCGACGAAGCAGCCGACAATCAGCAGAAACACGATCATGAGCAGCATGATGACCGCCGGGCTCGTCGTGAGGGAAACGAGGAACTGCGTCGCGATCTTCGGCATCTGTTCGATGCCCAGAATCCAGGCGAACGCGGAAGCCATGCCGACGATGATCATAAGGCTGGCGCTCGATTTCGCGGCTTCGGCGAGGATCCTCCAGACGTCCCCGGGGGATATTTCCCTGTAGACGAACAGCCCGATGCACAGGGCGAAGACCACCGACACGGCCGCCGCCTCGGTGGCGGTGAAAACGCCGGAAAGAATCCCGCCGATTATGATGACGGGCAGGAGAAGAGCGAGAAACGAATCCTTGAAGCTTTTCCACAGCAGTCTGAATGAAAACGTGGTTCCGCTGGAGGTTTCCGGATGTTTGACCGCGTATATGTAACAGAGGAAGAGAAGGGATCCCGCCATCATGAGGCCGGGGATGAAACCCGCCAGAAACAGGGTCGCGATGGAAAGTCCCGTCACGCTGCTGTAGATGATGTTCAGCAGGCTCGGGGGAATGACGGGCGCGTTGGTTCCGGCGGATGCGTTGAGACTTACCACCCAGCCCTTTTCGTAACCTTTCTGGATCATTGGCGGGATGATAATGGCGCCTATCGCGCTGGTGTCCGCCGACGCGGAGCCGGATATTCCCGCGAAGATCACGCTGGAAACGACAGCCACCGAGGAGAGTCCTCCCTTGAAGGACCCGACGAGACTGTTCGCGAAATTGATGAGTCTCTCCGAGACTCCTCCTTCCTCCATCAGTTTTCCCGCGAGAATGAAAAGCGGAATGGCCATGAGCGTGAACGAATCGACTCCCCCGAATATCTTCGCGGGTATCACGAGGAATATGTCCTTGCCGCCGGATACGATGGCCAGGAGGGCGGAGAACCCCATCGCGAAACCGATAGGCATGCCGATGATCAGAAACACCAGGAATGAAATGAAAAGAGTGCTCAGCATTTCCCGTTCCTCCCTTCTTTTCGGAAGCGCGCGACCATGTTGCGGATTGTATAAACGATCATCAAAACCGACCCGCAGGGAATGGCGAAATTGATGGCCCCCATCGGAAGTTCCAGGGCGGGAGAAAGCTGACTCAGGTTTTCCAGTGAGAAAATCGTTCCGTAAATCGCGAGAAAGCCGAGAAACACCAGCAACAGGGCATCGACCACGGTGTGGACGACTCTTTTTGCCGTATCCGTGAGTTTCTCCACGAAGAGATCGAGGTTCATGTGAAGTTTTTCCTTGACGCCGGCCGCCCCGGCGAGAAAGAACATCCAGATAAAAAGGTAACGCAGAGCTTCCTCCGCCCAGGACAGGGAGGAGTTGAAGACATACCGGGAAATAACCTGGATGAACGCAATGAGCGCCGCACTTATGAAGATCAGCGCCGTGGAGTGATAAATGAATTTATCCATGATTCGGATGAGCATGTTCCCTCCCGAAGGGGGGCACGGGGCGTCCCGTGCCCCGGGGTATTACAGTTTTCCCATTTTTTTCAGCATTTCAGCAGCCTGGGGTTTCGCATCGGCGAAGGTCTTGTAAACCGGGGCGACCGCCCTGAGAAACTCGTCATGGTTGGCGGCGATGTATTTCATGCCGCCTTCCGCCTCGAGCTTTTTCCTGAATCCTTCCTCGGCGTTGAAGAATTCTTTTCTCTGCCATGCTTCCGCATCGGCACCCGCGGCGGAAAGAGCATTTTGCAGGTCCCGGGGCAGCTTGTCGAAGAACTTGGAGTTCACCGCATAGGAAAGATCCGTATTGATATGACCGGTTACGAGGCAGTTTTTCGCCACTTCGTAAATTTTGTAATTGTACGCCGTTTCATAGGAGCCTTCCATCGCGTCGACCACACCGCTCTGGATCGCCGAGTACATCTCCGGCGCCGCGATGGGGGTGGGATTCGCGCCCAGCGCCCGGAACGTGTTCACATAGATCGCCGATTCGGGTGTGCGGATTTTGACGCCGTTCATGCTCGAAAGGGACGGAGACATGGTTTTCTTGCTGAAAACGTTCCGTACCCCGCCATCCACCCAGCAGAGGATCCGCAGGCCAGCCTTGTCCAGGAGGAGTTTTTCGAATTCGGTGCCAGTCGGCCCGTCGACCGTCGCGTGATAGTCCGCCAGATCCTTGAAGAGGAAAGGCAGGGAGAAAATGCCGAACTCGGCGACGTATGCTTCGTACCGGCCCGCTTCGCCCATCACCATTTCAATCGTGCCCATTCTGGCGGCTTCGACAAGTTCCCGCTGTCCGCCGAGCTGGGCGCTGTGGGAGACGGTGATCGCGAGTCTGCCCCCGGAATGTTTTTTCGCGCTTTCCGCGAAAAACTCGATCGCCTTGTTCTGTATGGTGGTCGGCGGCAGATGGTGAGCGAACGTGACGGCGACCGGTTTACCGTCCGCGGCCGTCTCCTTTCCGCCGCCCGCAAAAAGCGACGGCGAACCGAGTAGGACGAGCATCGCCATGCCGGCGATCAAGATTTTTCCCGTCAGTTTCATAAGTAGCCTCCTGAACATCATTATTTCGAGCCTAATCCCTAGGCCGTTTCACGAGGGACGTTTCGCGTATCCGCCGCGCCGATGAGAACGTCGAAATGTTCGGCCATCAATTTACGCGCCTTGCCGCCCTGCATAAGCCGGACCGCCTGAAGGATCCTGCCGTGCCGTTCGAAGGACAGTCCGATATCGGTCAGCGACACGGCTTCCTTCATGTGCCGGAGAATGATGTCCTCCAGAAGCTGCATGGCCTTGTAGAAGATGACGTTTTTCGACGCCTTTGCGATGAGAAGATGAAAACGATAGTCTGTCAGGACGAAGGCGCGCGGATCTCCGCGGGAGGCTTCGAGATTCTCCAGGCAGCGGCTGATTTCGTCGAGGTCCTCCGCGGTGTGCCTTTCGCATGCGAGGCGAACGCTTTCAAGTTCAATCGTACGCCGGAATTCGAGGATGTCGACGAACTCCCGGGGGGATACTAGGGTGAAAGGAAGGCTCATTTTGATGAAGTTGTCGACGGCGCTCTCCGCGACCTGGGTCCCGAAACCCTGCCTC
>CAZGUL010000280.1:0-4590 GCA_964529055.1 uncultured Spirochaetaceae bacterium | reverse complement strand
GCCTGCCGGATTGAAGGCGGGGGATTCCCTGCTCATTTTCCCTGAAAAGGCCGTGACCCTGAAGCACGACGTTCTTCAGTTCGCCTACAAACCGGAGGACATTCTGGGAACCCTTTCCGTCACGCGCACCGACGACGCCGTTTCCGAAGGTACGATAGAAAAACGGGGCTTTTTCGACCGCATAAATCCGGGGGACACCGTCATTCCCGGGAAACCTCCGGAAAAGGCGGCGGAAAACGGCGGAGAGATGCCGGAAGTCCCCCTCTATAAAAAAATTTTGCGCATCCGGTGAAGTTTTGCCACAGCGCTTTCCCGCATCGATTGACACTCGGGGGGCTTTCCCGTATATTTTTCGCTTGTAGACTCTGAAATTTTAGGGGGAATATAGATGAAAGTTGCGATAAACGGTTTCGGACGGATCGGCAGGCTCGCCTTCCAGGCCATGGCGGAGCAGGGGCTCCTGGGAAAGGAAATCGACGTCGTCGCGGTGGTGGATGTAAGCACCGATGCAGACTATTTCGCGTACCAGTTGAAGTACGACTCGGTCCACGGCAGGATGAAAGCTCAACTGGGTGCCGAAAAGAGCGACCCGGCCCTAGAAGACAACGATGTCCTGGTGGTCAACGGCCACAAGATCAAATGCATCGGCGCCAGGAAAACCCTCGAGGAACTTCCGTGGAAGGACCTGGGTGTCGAATACGTCATCGAATCCACGGGTCTTTTTACCGACAAAGAGAAGGCCGAAGGTCACATCCGCGCGGGCGCCAAAAAAGTCATCATTTCGGCCCCGGCGAAGGGAGAAATCAAGACCCTTCTTATGGGAGTCAACCATACGGAGTACGATCCGGCGAAACATCACGTCGTTTCCAACGCCAGCTGCACGACGAACTGCCTCGCGCCGGTCGCCTACGTTCTTCTGAAGGAAGGCATCGGGATTGAAACCGGTCTCATGACGACCATTCATTCCTACACCGCCACCCAGAAAACCGTCGACGGTCCGTCGAAAAAGGACTGGAGGGGAGGGCGTGCGGCGGCCATCAACACGATCCCGTCCACCACGGGAGCCGCGAAAGCGGTGGGAGAGGTCCTTCCGGAACTCAAAGGCAAGCTTACCGGCATGTCTTTCCGGGTCGCGACCCCCGATGTTTCCGTCGTGGACCTTACCTTCCGCACGGTAAAGGAAACCTCCATCGAGGAAATCGACAAACTTCTCAAAAACGCTTCCCGGACCTATCTGAAGGACATCCTGGGTTATACCGACGAGGAAGTCGTTTCGACGGATTTCATTCACGACCCGCGCAGTTCGATTTACGACTCCCTCGCGACCCTGCAGAACAACCTGAAAGGCGAGAAACGCTTCTTCAAGGTCGTTTCCTGGTACGACAACGAGTGGGGTTACTCCAACCGGATCGTGGAACTTCTCCGCTACATGGCGGGAAAAAAATAAGGTCCGAAGCCGTGATTAAAACGATACAAGACATCGACGTGAAGGGAAAACGCGTCCTTATGCGCGTGGACTTCAACGTTCCGATGAAAAACGGCGTCGTGCAGGACGATACCCGGATTCGGGCCGCCCTGCCGACGATACGTTACGTTCTCGAGCATGACGCAGCCGGACTGGTTCTGATGTCCCACCTGGGCGATCCGAAGAAGGACACCGAAAAGGCCCGGGAAAAGGCCGCAAAGGAAGGCAAAACCTTCGACGAGAAAGCCTACATCGCGGGAAAACACATGCTTGCCCCCGTGGCGGAGCATCTCGCGAAGCTTCTGGGCCGGCCGGTTCAGTTCGCCGCGTCCTGCACCGGCGGGGAGACCGAAACCCTGGTGAAAGGCCTTAAGAAAGGCGGCGTCCTGATGCTGGAAAACACCCGCTTCCACAAGGAAGAGACGTCAAAGGAAGATGCAGTCCGGGAAGGTTTCGCGAAACAGCTCGCGTCGTACGGCGACGTGTTCGTCAACGACGCGTTCGGAACCGCCCACCGGGCCCACGCGTCCACAACGGACGTGGCCAGGTTTCTGCCCGCGGTGGGCGGGTTCCTGATGGAAAAGGAAGTCCGGTACCTTGCGCCCCTGCTGCAAAATCCGGAACGGCCCTTCGTCGCCATCATCGGCGGAGCGAAGGTGTCCTCCAAAATCGCGGTGCTGGAATCCCTCATCAAAACCTGTTCAGCCCTGGTCATCGGCGGCGGTATGGCGTACACCTTTCTTAAAGCCCAGGGGCACACCATAGGAAAGAGTCTGGTTGAGGACGATTTCCTCGAAACCGCGAAAAAGCTCCTCGCGCTGGCGAAGGAGAAAGGCGTCGAAATAATCCTGCCCGTCGACCATGTGGCGGCTTCCGAGTTTTCCGACAAGGCCTTGCCGGAACCCGTTGCCGGAATTGACATCCCGGAGGGAAAAATCGGCATGGACATTGGTCCCCGGACGGTCGGGGAAATCCGGGAAAAAATCGCCGCGGCGAAGTCCGTCGTCTGGAACGGCCCCCTGGGAGTTTTCGAGTTCGATGCGTTCTCCAAAGGCACGCAGGAAGTGGCCAAAATGGTCGCCGCCTGCGAGGGAACGACCGTGGTCGGCGGGGGCGATTCCGTCGCGGCGATCAACAAGTTCGGCCTGGCCGAGAAAATAGACCATGTATCAACCGGCGGCGGCGCGTCGCTGGAATTCCTGGAAGGCAAGACGCTTCCCGGCATAGCCGTGCTGGCGCGGAAATAAGGAGCACCCGGTGAGAATCAAATACATAGCGGGCAACTGGAAAATGCACAAGACCGTTTCCGAGGCCGTCGCCCTCGCGGAAACCCTGGTCAGGGAGCTCGGTTCCTGCAAACACAAGATAATGATAGCGCCTCCCTTCACCGCACTCCCCGCCGTCTCACGGATCACGGAGGGAACGAAAATCCTTCTCGGCGCCCAGAACATGGCGTCCGCGGAGCAGGGCGCCCACACCGGGGAAGTGTCCGTTCTGATGCTGAAGGACGCGGGGGTGAAGGTCGTCATTCTCGGTCATTCGGAACGGCGCCTCATTTACGGGGAAAAGGACGAGCTTATCAACGCCAAAGTCAAATTGGCGCTGGCCCACGGCCTGGAAGTCGTTCTGTGCGTGGGGGAAACCCTTGAGGAGAGGGAAGGCGGCAACGCGGAATCGGTCGTGCAGGGCCAGGTGAAAAAAGGATTCGCCGGAATTCCCGAGGCGGACCTTTCCCGGATCACCGTCGCCTATGAACCGGTCTGGGCAATAGGAACGGGAAAGAACGCCACTCCGGAGGACGCGGACGCGATTCACGCGGTCATTCGCAGGGAGATCGGGGGGCTTTATTCCTCCAGGGCCGCAGACGCCCTGCTGATTCAGTACGGCGGATCAGTCAAGGCGGACAACGCCGGGGGACTTCTCACGATGCCGAACATCGACGGGGCCCTCGTGGGAGGCGCTTCCCTGAAAGCCGAAACATTTGTGCCGATAGCGATGTTTGATAGATAATATACGTAGAGGGAAAAAATCATGTTTATCGTAAGCGTCATTCTGCTCGTAGTCTTCGTCGTGAGCGCCCTGCTTCTGATGGCGGTCGTCCTGATCCAGGACGAGCAGGGGGAAGGACTTGGCGGCCTTTTCGGAGGCGGCAGCGCCACACCCTTCGGCAGCAGGTCCGGAAACGTGCTGACGAAGCTCACGTCAATACTCGGAGCCATTTTCATTCTCACGTCCCTCGGGCTCGCGTGGTCGAACCGGACTCCGGAAAGCGGAGACGTCATCGGCGCGGCCCGCCGTCAGGAAACGTCCGCCGAAAAGACGCTGGACTGGTGGAAAACGGAAACGAAAACGGAGGCCGTCCAGCCCCCGCAGACTCCGGCCGAAGCGGCTCCGCAGCAACCGTCCAAATAAATCGGGATATGCGGTAAATCCACCCGGTTATAAGGGGGAATAATGCTGCTGCAGGACATTTTTCCGGCTTCCAGGATCAAAACCGAACTCGAGGCTGAAGACAAGGACGAGGTTTTTGAGGAACTCGTCGACGTCGTCGTCTCGAGCTACGGCATCGCCGGCAGGGATGAAATCATCGCCGCGATCCAGGAGCGGGAAGAAAAGATGTCCACGGGAATCAAAAACGGGATCGCCCTTCCCCACGGAAAAACCGACGCCGTGGACGGCATCGGCGGGGCGATCGGTATTTCCCGGAAAGGAATAGACTACGACGCTCTCGACGGAGAGCCGGTCCATCTCGTCATTCTGCTTCTTTCGTCGAAAAGCGATTCGGAAATACACCTCCGGACGTTGAAGAAAATCGCGATACTGCTGGAGAACTCTGATTTTTACCAGCAGATCGTCAAAGCCGACAGCTCTGACAAGGCGTTTCAGGTTTTGAAACACTACGAGGACCTCCTCGGCTTTCAGGACACTTAAAGAAATGATGGAATCCGATCTTCTCAAGCGACTCCTGGAGGCCGAGCAGCAGGCGAAAATGCTCGTGCAGGAAGCCCAGAACAGGGCGGACCTCAAAGTCCGCGAAACGTCCGCCGCACTGCAGGCCCGGCTTCAGCAGGAACGGGACAGGCGGCTGAAGGAACTGGACCGGGAATTCGCCGCCTTTACAAAGG
>CAZGUL010000279.1:0-4622 GCA_964529055.1 uncultured Spirochaetaceae bacterium | reverse complement strand
GCCGGGATTCCTGCGGCGGTGCGGAGGAGGGGGCGTTTCTATGAAAAAATGGGAAAAATATCTGCCTCATATCGTGGTTTTTCTGAGCAGCATGGGGGTCATGATCGTCGAGCTCGTGGCGAGCCGTCTCATCTCGAAGTATTTCGGGAATTCCCTGTTCACGTGGACGGGGGTCATCGGCGTCGTGCTGGGAGGCATCAGCGCGGGCAACTTTATTGGGGGCAGGCTCGCGGACCGGTACCCGCCGGAACGGATCATTTCGCCGCTCCTGTTCCTCGCGTCGGTGCTGGTCTTCGCGGTGCTGGGGCTGGACGCGCTTCTCGGCCTCTTCATGGGAGGTTCCGGCACACCGTCGATAACGGCCCTGCTGATCCTCAGGTCGATCCTGGGCATTTCGTTCCTTTTCCTGCTGCCGGCGACGGCCCTGGGGACGATTTCGCCGGTGATGGCCAAATACGCACTGGCCCGGAGCGACGGCATCGGCAACACGGTGGGGACGATCTACGCCCTTTCCTCCATCGGCAGCATCCTCGGGACCTTTTTATCGGGTTTTGTCTTGATCCCGCTCCTGGGGGTCAGAACAATCGTTTTCGTCGTATCGCTGGTCCTGGCCCTGTTGGGGCTCCTGGTGAAGGGACGGAGGAGGGTTTTCGGGCCCTGGGCGGCGGCGGTCGCCGTCGGGCTTTTCCTGTCCGCGGGACCCTTTTCCGGCGCGGCGGTGATCGGCCCGGAGGAGAAAAAGGACGGTCTCCTGTACACGACGGACTCCCATTACGCCCATATCGAGGTCAAAAACACCGAGGGCGGGACGAAACGGATACTCATCATGGACGGTCTCATCCATAACATGCACGATCTCCGGAATCCCGACAACCTTCTGTACGAGTACGAGCGGATATTCCTGGCCTTTACGCGGGAATTCTCGGCCCGCCGCGGGGACGGAGGAGCGTTTTCCACGCTGACCCTGGGGGGAGGCGCGATGACATTCCCCGCTTTTCTCGAAAGGCGGTACGGAAAGGGCAGCCACGAGGTGGTGGAGATCGATCCCCGGGTGGTGGAGACGGCCCACCGGTTCTTCGACGTTCCCCGGGATTCCCGGCTCAGGGTCCACGTGATGGACGCCCGGCAGTTCGTAACCGCCCGGCGGGGGGGCGAAAAAAAATGGGACATCATCTACCTGGACGCCTTCAACTCGTTCAGCATTCCGTATCATCTTACCACGAAAGAATTTACGGAAGGAGTTGCCTCCCTCCTGGCGGACGGCGGCATCGTGCTGGCGAACACCATCGACATCGTGAAGTTCGGCGGCTTCCTGAACGCGTACCATCACACCCTGAAGGCGGTTTTCCCCCACGTGGCCGTTTACGGAAACCCGGCCTTTTCCCGGAACCTGCGTTCCACCTTCGTCATTGCGGCAAGTATGAAACCTCTGGACGGGGAGGGCCTTTTCGACGCGGAGGGGAGGGAAATCGCCCGGAAAATCGGGCCGGAGGTCCTGGCGGACCTGGCGGCGAGGAACGGGACCTCCCCGCTGACCGACGACCACGCGCCGGTGGAGAACCTCATGGTCCCCGTTTTTCTCAACACCATAACGAAATAGGCCCCGCGGAGGCCGGGACGGGGAAAATAATTTTGAAATATCGACTTTTATCCATATCTTGAAGCCATGAATAAGACAAAACCATTGTTCCGGTCCGCGGCGCGGGCGGCCGCCGCCGCGTTTTTGTTATTTTTCCTTTCCGCCGCGGGTCTCTCCGCCCGGGGGGTCCGCGAGCCGGATTTCTCCCCCGGAGCCCCGATTCCCCGGGACCCGCGGGCCGTGGTCGGAAGGCTGGAGAACGGCCTGGCCTACTACATCCGCCGCAACACCCGGCCGGCGGGCAGGGCGGAACTGCGGCTGGTGGTGAACGCCGGGTCGATCCTGGAGGACTGGGACCAGCGGGGGCTCGCCCACTTCGTCGAGCACATGGCCTTCAACGGCACCCGGCATTTCGCGAAGCAGGAGCTGGTGAACTGGCTGGAGTCCATCGGCATGCGCTTCGGCCCGGAAACGAACGCCTACACGAGCTTCGACGAGACGGTGTACCAGCTCGAGGTCCCCACCGACAAAAAGGAAACAGTCGAGACGGCTCTTTTGATCCTGGAGGACTGGGCACAGGGGCTTCGCCTGGACCCGGAGGAGATCGAAAGGGAACGGGGCGTCATCCTGGAGGAATGGCGGCTGGGGCGGGGCGCCTCGGCCAGGATCCGGGACGTCCAGTTCCCGACCCTGCTTGCGGGCTCCCTGTACGCGGAGAGGCTGCCCATCGGGGTTCCGGAGGTCATCAGAAACGCCCCGCGGGAAACCCTCGCGAGGTTTTTTCGGGACTGGTACCGGCCGGAGCTCATGGCCGTCGTCGCGGTGGGGGATTTCAATGCGGACGAAATGGAAAACATGATCCGCGGGAGGTTTTCCCGGCTCGCGAACCCCGCCGCCGCCCGGCCTCGCCCGGTAACCTCCGTCCCCGGCCACGGGGAAACCCTCGTTTCCGCCGCCACGGACCCGGAACTGACGGGGACGACCATCGGCCTCTACGCCAAGCGGGAGGCCCGCCGGCCCGAAACGGTCGCGGACTACCGGGAAAAGCTGGCGGAGAGCCTTTTTTTCTCCCTTCTGAACGCCCGCTTCGACGAGGCCGGCCGCCGGCCCGACGCTCCCTTCCTGTACGCGGTTTCCGGCGCGGCGGGCCTGGCCCGGCCGGTGAAGATGTACTATGCGGCCGCTTCGGTGGACGAGGACGGCATCATGGGCGGATTCACGGCCCTGGTCCGGGAGATGAACCGGGTGCGGACCCACGGTTTCGCGGAATCGGAGATCGAGAGGGCAAAGGCTGATCTCCTGCGCTCGGCGGAACAGTCCTACCGGGAGATGGAGAACATCCCATCCGGGTCCTTCGTCGGGATGTACGTGGACAATTACCTGGAAAACGCCCCGATGCCGGGGCCGGAGTACGGGTACACCCTGGCAAGGATGCTCCTGCCCGGGATCCGGGAGGACGAAGTCCGCCGCCACGCCGGCATCTACCTGTCCGAAGAGAACCGGGTAGCCCTGATCGGCAGCCCCGAAAAGGCGAAGAGCCTCATCCCGCCGGCGGAAGAGATTTTGCGGATGCTCCGGGAGACGGCGGCGGCGGAGGTGGCCGCCTACGAGGACGACGCGCCCGGCGGCGAGCTCATGGCGGCGCCTCCGTCCCCCGGGGAAGTCAGGCGGGTCGACGGGGAGACGGCCCGGGCCGCCGGCGCCGCGGAATGGCGGCTGGGAAACGGCGCGCGGGTGATCCTGAAGACGACGAATTTCAAGAACGACGAGCTTCTGCTGACCGCGTTCAGCCCCGGGGGGACGTCCCTCGCGGAGGACCGGGATTTCCTTTCCGCCGACTTCGCGGAAAACCTGGCCGCCCAGTCGGGATTGGGCGGCTATACGCGGCTTCAGCTGGAAAAACTGCTCAGCGGCAAGCAGGCGGGGCTGGAGGTGTCCATCAACGCGCTTTCGGAAAACCTCCGGGGGTCCGCATCGACCCGGGACCTGAAGGAATTCTTCCAGCTGGTCCACCTGGTCTTCACGGATTCACGGCTCGACCCGGAAGCCGCGGCGGCGTACCTGCGCCGCGTCCGGGTGTCGCTGCTCAACCAGGAAAACGAGCCGGAGCAGATTTTTTCCAACACCCTCGCGGAAATCCTGACCGGCGGACACATCCGGGGGCGGCCGCTCCGGGCCGCGAACATCGACGAGGTCGACCCGGAGCGGTCCTTCGCGTTCCTGAAGGACAGGTTCTCCGACGCAGGGGATTTCACCTTCATTTTCGTCGGCAGCGTGAAGCCCGATGACCTGGAGCCGTACATCGCGGCGTATCTGGCGTCCCTGCCCGGCGGAAGGAGGACGGAGAGCTGGCGGGACACCGGCATGCGTCTGCCGAAAACGCGGATCGAAAGGACCGTGAAGGCGGGCATCGAGCGGAAGAGCCTGGTCTCCCTGTATTTCACCGGGGATTTCGCCTGGTCCCACGACGAACTCCGCAAGCTCGATGTACTGCGGGAATACCTGGACCTGCGTCTCCGGGAGGTTCTGCGGGAAGACCAGGGGGGCACCTACGGGGTATCGGTGGACGTCGAAGCCTACAGGCATCCGGCCGGCGAGTACTCGGTGGGGATCTCCTTCGGGGCCGATCCGGACAGGGCCGGAGAGCTTGCGAAAGCGGCGCTGGCGGAAATCGAAAGGCTGAAAACGGTTCCGGCCGCCGAAACGGACGCCGCGAAAATCAGGGAACAGAATTTCCGGCTCTACGAGAGGGTCCTGAAGGAAAACGGCTTTCACCTGAACGCGCTGCGCACGATTTTCCACCACGACCTGCCGGGAAACCTTATCGAAACCCGCCCGGATTTCATCAGATCCATCACCCCCGCGATGCTGCGGGAAACGCTCGCGAATTATCTGGAACCCGGCCGGCTTGTGAAGGTGATTCTGCTTCCGGCGGACGCGGAATGAAGGAGCGGACGGCAGGAACGCGGGAACTTCTGGGGGTCTGCGTCGCGGCGGCACTTGCCTTCGCCGTGTTCAATATGGCGGCTCCCCTGGTACCGCT
>CAZGUL010000278.1:905-4628 GCA_964529055.1 uncultured Spirochaetaceae bacterium | reverse complement strand
GTTCGACTCCGTGCCGGAGGAGGTGAAGACGATTTCCAGGGGCCCGCAGCCCAGGTACCCGGCGCACCGGGTGCGGGCCTCGTCCACCGCGTTTTTCGCCCTCCTTCCCCATCCGTGGGAGCTGGAGGGGTTGCCGAACTCCTCTTCCAGAAACGGCCGCATGGCGGCCAGCACCCCGGGATGCACAGGCGTCGTCGCGTTGGCGTCGAAATAGAGCGGTTTCTTTTCCATGGTATTTTTAACTATAGGACAAAGCCCTCCGGCGGGCAAGGAAGGGGGCTCTGGAGCCGCGGGGGCCGCCGGGTGTAGAGTGCGGCGTATGAGCGCGATGAACGACGGAAGAACCCGGGCGGCGATCCGGCCCGGCGCCCGCGTCCGGGTGGTTCAGAAACAGGACCAGGGGACGGGTAAACTGACGGAAGGAATCGTCCGGGACATCCTGACGAACTCGCCCGGCCATCCTCACGGCATCAAGGTGAGGCTGGAGGACGGTACGGTCGGCAGGGTCAAGGAAATTATCGGGTAATCGGCCGGTCCCCCGTCAGGCCAGATGGTCGAGAACGATCTCGCAGAAGGCCCGCACCCCGAGGGGGATGACGTCCTCGTCGAACCGGTACCGGGAATGGTGCAGGGGATAAACGCAGTCCTTGTCCGGATTGCGGGTGCCCAGGAAAAAGTAGACCCCCGGGATTTCCCGCTGGTACAGGGCGAAGTCCTCTCCTCCCATGGAGGGACGGAAATCGGTGACGACCCTGTCCGGCCCGAACGAATTTTTCAGGATCCTCTCGATCCGTCGGGTGAGCCCGGCATCGTTCACCGCCGGCGGCACTCCCGGTTCCCAGCCGAAGCGGCGCGATCCCCGGCAGGAGCCCGCGATCCCCGCGGCGATCTCGTCCATCCTGCGGCGCACGAAGGCCCGCACATCTTCGTTCAGGGTCCTCACGGTTCCGGTGAGGGTCACCTTTTCCGGAATGACGTTGAACGTGGTCCCGCCTTCGATCTTTCCCACCGTGAGGACAACGGGTTCCAGGGGATCGACCTCCCGGCTCACGATGCGCTGGAAGGAAAGGACAGCCTCGGATGCCATCACGACGGGGTCGACGCAGAGATGGGGCATGGCCCCATGGCCTCCCCGCCCGATGAAGTCGATTTCGAACCTGTCCACCGAAGCCATGACGGGACCCGGCTTCACCGCGAAAACACCCGAGTCGAAACCCGGCCAGATGTGGAGGCCGACGATGAGGTCCGCCTTGGGCGAGGCCAGCGCCCCGTCGGTGATCATTCCCTCGGCGCCGCCGACCGTCTCCTCCGCGGGCTGGAAGAGGAAGAGGACGTTTCCCTTGAGTCCGCTCCGCATCCCCGCCAGGATTTTCGCGGCCCCCAGGGCGATGCTCATGTGCCCGTCGTGGCCGCAGGCGTGCATCCTGCCGGGGTGCTCCGACGCGAAGGGCAGGCCCGTCTCCTCCGTCACCGGCAGGGCGTCCATGTCCGCACGGACCGCCACCGTCGGGCCTTCCCCCGCCCCTCCCCGGATTACGGCGACGACTCCCGTGCCGCCAACCCCTGTCCGGGTCTCGATGCCCCAGGACCTCAGCGTGGCGGCCGCCAGGGCCGACGTTTTAACCTCTTCGCCCGCGGTTTCGGGGATGCGGTGGAATTCCCGGCGGAGCGCGACGAGGTCGGGGACTATGAGCTCGACGGCCGCGTCCAGCCCCTTCACTCCATGTACCCCCGCTCGGGCATGAAGCCCTCGTCCTCCAGGAGATCTCCGGCGAACTGGACATACTCGTCCGGCAGGCGGTTTCCCGAATGGGTCATCGGCGCGGGGATTTTCATCGCCCCCGGGCCGTGGGCGAAAAAGTGGTCGAAGGCCTTGTTCGAGTTCGCGAAGGCGTTGCCGAAGGGTATCTTGCCGGCCCACTCCAGGGCGGCGGTGACGGCACGGGAGAGCCTGTCGGACAGGGCCGAGGCTTCCTCGTGTTTTCCCGCGTCTGCGAGGCGGATGACCTCGTCGTACTGCCGGGCGAAACAGTTCGCCGATCCCAAAAGAAAGCCGTGGTAGAGGCCGCCGGGGGTCCCGCGGTACCATCGGGCGTAGGCGCCCTCGCCGCCCCGGACGGTGAAAACGCCGCCCAGGTCCGCGCCGGACAGGGAAACAGCGTCCCGGCCGCTGGTGTCCTTCCACAGGTAGAAGTTGCCGTACCTCCCCGCCAGGGCTTCCAGGGTTTTCGGCGCGATTTCGTTCTCCGTTATCTGGGGAAGCTGGTACAGGGCGGTCGGGTACCCCAGCTCGAGGATCGCGGCGAGCTTGGCCCCCATGAACTCCTGCGACACCGCTCTGCCCTTCGGCGCGCAGACGGTGAAGCCGCAGACCCCGGCGGCGGACAGCGCCTTCTCCGGGTCCGCGACGCCCGTCAGGGCCTTGAGCCATTCCACGGTTTTGACGATGTCCCGCCGGGCGTCGTCCCCGTCCGGCCGCAGGACGCCGATGAGAAGCCGCACTCCCAGGTCCCCGGTTTCCTTTATGATGAACTCCAGAAGCTCGTCGATTTCCTTCTCCGACAGTTCCCAGCCGTCTCCGGTGGAGCCCGGGATGAGGTGGGTCTTCACATGGGGGGCCATGTGGGCCAGGTGGGCCCTGATGTGCTTCCGGTCGATTTTTCCGTCGTCCGTGTAATGGCAGAGCGGCGGCGACCAGAGCTTCGGGATGCCCCGGGGAAAGAGTTTTCGGGCCAGCCCGGCCCGGTAATCGGCTGCTGATTCCGGCATGGGTACCTCCTAAGGGAAACGCCGCCATTATACACCGGGAAAGGCCTCTTGGGTACCCGCGGACGGGACGTCAGTCCAGGAAAAGCATGCCGCCGATGTCCAGGATCGGGAACCGGGCGGGGTCCCTGCCCTCCTTTTCGAGGTGCCGCTTCAGGTCGAACAAGGCGTAGCCCGGCGGCTCGTCCCCCAGGTGAAAAGTGCCCCACTGGGCGGGAACGAAGACCCGGGCGCCCAGCTCGTCGAAGGCCCGCAGGGCCTCCGGTATGTTCATGTGGGCGTAGTGCATGAACCACCGGGGATGATAGGCGGTTATCGGAATGACGGCGACGTCGATGCCGGGAAAGAGGCGGCCGAACTCCCGGTAGCCCGCGAAGTAGCCCGAGTCCATGGCGAAGTAGATCGTCCTTTCCGGCGTCACCAGCATGTAACTCGCCCACAGCGACTCATTCGTCCCCTGGCCGAGCCGGCGGGACCAGTGCTGGGCCGGCAGGGACACAAGGCGCGTCCCCGGGGCGGGCTGCGTCTCCGCCCACCAGTCGAGTTCCACCACGTTCTCTCCGCCGAATTCCCGTACCAGGTCCCCCACGCCGGGGGGCACCACGTAGCGGGTCCGGAGCGGCAGGGAGCGGATGCTCTCCTCGTCCAGGTGGTCGTAGTGGTTGTGGGAGATGATGACCACCAGCTCCGTCCCCAGGGCGGCGATTTCCTCCGCGGTTACCGCCGGAGGGGTTTTCCGCTTCGGAAGGAAAGCCCGGTCGGAGAACATCGGGTCCGTCAGGTAGATCGTACCCCCGATCTTGACGGCGAAGCTGTTGTGGCCGATCCACAGGATGTAGTCCCGGTCCGCCGCGGCGGCCATGCGCTTCGCCGCGTCCGGCAGGACCGGGGGAAGGAAAGACGACTCCTCGTCGGTGTAGGTGTTTTCCTTTTTCGAGAAGAACCTCCAGCGCAGGA
>CAZGUL010000278.1:0-895 GCA_964529055.1 uncultured Spirochaetaceae bacterium | reverse complement strand
CCGCTCGAACCAGGGGGTGACATACCGCCCGTCCCGGATGTTGGGCAGGTACAGGGATTCCCGGGCCGTCGAGTCGACCGTCCGCCTCCAGGCTTCCTCGTCGAAGGTTTCGGGGACGGAGGAACAGGCGGCGAGCCCTACGGCGAGGAGGGCGGCCGCCAGGACTGCGGCTGCGATTGGGGACGGAGGCTCCATGGTTCGGTCATTCATGGCTAAAAAGTACTGAAACGCCGCCGCGGAGGAAAGCGGCGAGGAGAAAAAGCCGGCTGCCGGGTTTCGATGAAGCGCCGCGCCGCTTCCGGCGGCCGCCGGAGCGCCCCTCCGGGGGAAGCCCCCCTTGCAACCTCCGTCCCCGGCGGCGTACACTCGGATCCATCATGAAAAATCCCGCGGAATCCTTTCAGCGCGTCTACGAAATCATGAAAAAGCTCCGTTCCCCCGAGGGGTGTCCCTGGGACCGGGAGCAGGACCCGAAATCCATCCGGAGCAACCTGGTGGAGGAGGCCTACGAGTGCGTCGAGGCCGTCACCGCCGGGGACCTTCCCCACATAAAAGAGGAAATCGGCGACGTGTACCTGGTCACCACCTTCATGGCCTACATGTTCGAGCAGGAGGGCGGCTTCAGCGTGGCCGACGCCCTGGACGGCCTGGCGGAAAAGCTCGTCCGGCGGCATCCCCACGTCTTCGGCGAAGGGTCCGCGGCGGACACGCCGGACAAGGTCATCGCCCAGTGGCGGGACATCAAGGTGTCGGTGGAGGGCAAGAAACCGAAGGATTCGGTCATCGACGAGGTGTCCCACGCCCTGCCGCCGCTGGACCGTGCCTACAAGATACAAAAGAAGGCCGCCAAGGTCGGTTTCGACTGGGAGGAGGGTGACCTGAAGCCCCTTATGGA
>CAZGUL010000277.1:0-4632 GCA_964529055.1 uncultured Spirochaetaceae bacterium | reverse complement strand
ACAACCAGGAAGCCAGCGTACTCTCGCTGCGCATAGCCCAGCTCAAGGACAGGGACGCGTTCGCCGTCCTTTTCCGGGCCAAGTTCAAGGAGGCCGGCGACAAGCTCCGGACCAATCCGGCGGAGGGTTATCGGGACCTTCTGGACCTGGAACAGATCGACCCGAATTTTCCGGGCCTCAAGACCGCGATCTTCGAAACCGAAATCGCCCTGGGAATCAGGGTCAGACCGCCGAGCCGGCAGGCCGTCACCGAATCCGAAACGTTGTACGGCAGGGCGGCCGCAATCGTCGCTGCGAACAACCGGGCACAGTTCTCGATCGCCCTGGAGCAGCTCAACCGGGCCATCGAGCTGAATCCCAACAACCAGAAAGCCACGGAACTCAAGGACCGGGTCCTGATCGCCGTCGGCGGGCAGACCTCCGTCGTTCTCTCCAGCGTCGCGGAAGAACAGTACCGGCAGGCGGAAAGACAGTTCATCGCGGGGAATTTCTTCGAAGCCCTTGCCATTGTGGAAAGGCTTCTGCAAAATAGGGAAAGCAGGAATTATCCGCCTCTTCTGGAACTGAAAAGGAGAATCGAATCACGGATTTGACGCGCCGGCTCGGGATCCTGACGGCAGGACTCCTTTTACTGCTCTGCCTTGCCTCCCCGCTTTTCTCCCAGGACCTCTACTGGGAAGACCCGGAAATTCTCGTTTCCTCCGGCGGAAGGTTCCCGCAGGCACAGGCCGGCGGCGGAGTGACGACGCTGGTCTGGCAGGAGACGGTTTCCCGCGGCGCCGCGGGGGGGGAATCGTATCTGTCCATCAGGACGTCCTCCGACGGCCGCACATGGACCGAAAACCGCAGGTTCGCCGGCCCCTACCGTTACCTCGGAAACCCGAACTCCATTTTTTCCCTGGCCATGGACGAAACGGGCGCCGCGTATGTGGCGGTTCTCGCGGGGGAAAACACCCTCGAGTTCTTCGCGTCCCGGGACGGCGGCCGGACCTTTTCCCGATCCTCCACGAAAACGACCCTGACCACGACCCTGGCGCCCCGGCTCTTCAGAAAGGATGCCGGCGGTTTTCTGCTGTTCGTCACCCAGGAACGGAACGACGTTCTGTCGCTCTTTTATGCGGTCTCGGATGACGTTTCCGCGTGGTCCGATCTCCGGCCCCTCGCCCCGGAGGAGGAGCTGACCTTGAGCTTTCTTCCCCATCACGTTTCCTTCCGGGGCAGGGAATACGTCATCTTTCAGGCCCTTCGGGCCGGCGAGGGGGCAGCATATCAGCTGTATCTGCGGATCAGCGGGGACGGCGGCACCTCCTGGGGACCCCTGGAATGGATATCGGGCTTCGAGGAGAACTTCTCCGACCGGACCCTGAGCCCCGCGCAGATCGACAATCAGCGGCCCTTCATGGCCGTGGTGGACGGCACCATCGGCGTGACCTGGGAGCGAAAGGCCGGACGGGAATCCCCGCAGATTTATTACATGGAAATCGGGGAGGACGCGAAAATCGTCACCTCCGCCGAAAAGGTGACCAGCGGTTTCCAGCCCGCGAATTTTCCCCAGATCGTCCGGTACCGGGACAAGACCTATCTCATGTGGTTCGACAGCCGCAAGGGGGCGGACCACATCATCATGGCGGACAAGAGGGGTGTTTTCTGGAGCGAGAAGGACCTGAGCCCCATGGAAGGAACCTCCACCTTCGGCCGGCCCGTTGTAAGCGACGGAGATCTCGTGGTCTTCTGGGAAAACCGGCGGGGGGACCTTTCCCGGATCGTGTACCTGAAACCCGACACCACGGTCGATCCTCCCGTCGTGACGCCCCTCACCTATACGGCGGGCAGGAGGAGCCGGGGCGACGTCGTGCGGTTCCGCTGGTCTCTGCCGCAGGACTCGTCGGGCATCGAGGGGTTCAGCTACGTCTGGTCCCGTGACAGGGAAACCGAGGTCCCCCGGCGGACCATGGTCCTGGAGAACACCCGGACCGCGGAGTTCCAGGCCCCCGAGGACGGGGAGTGGTTTTTCCATATCGCCGCGAAGGACTACGCGGGCAACTGGTCCGAGCGCAAGACGACAGCCTATGTCCGGGACCGGACACCGCCGGGGCCCGTGGAATTCCGGGAACCCGAACAGGACGAACTGGGCTTTCTCGTGTCCAACACCTTCGATCTTTCGTGGAAGGCGCCGCCCGACGACGACGTCGCCGGCTACACGTACACCTTCCAGTACGTCGGCGAAAGCCGGGACCCCCTGCAGGTCCGCAGCGTCTCCCTGCCGCCGCCGCCGCGGACCGTCATGACCCGCGTTCCCCGTATCGGTTTCCAGAACAGCGACAACGGCCTGTGGGCCCTCAACGTCGCGGCGGTCGACGATGTCGGAAACGTGGGCCCCCCCGCGTCCCTGTTCGTGCATCTGAACAAGTATGTTCCGGTGACCTACATCTCGTTCGTCGACGCCGCGAAGGACCTGGTGGGCACGATCAATCTCTCCATCGCCGGGAGGGGTTTCGCCGTGGACGGTTTCGTGGCGGAGGTCATCCTGGACAGGGACGGAAGACCGCCGTATGATTACGTTTTTCCCCGTTCGTCCGGCGCCTACACGGTGCAGAACGACCGCCGCATCTCGGGTCCGGCGATCCTGGATATCCGGGACGGCAGCTACAGGATAGGAGTCCGCCATCCCCTGCGCGGGACGGTCTTTGCCCGCAGCGCCCTGAGCCTGGAAAGCACGGGAACGATCAAATTCGGCGACTTCAACGTCTATTACGATCCGCTGTGGAAACCCGTCCGGCGGGCTCCCATCATGCTGACGGGGAACGCCCTCGCCGTGTGGGCGGTGGTCGTTTTTCTCGCCTTCGCCGCGTTCTTTTCGGTTCTCCGCCTCGGCGAACTCGTCAACGAAGGAAGGCGCCTGCGGCTCGAAGCGGTGGCTCTGATCACCGGCGACTCCGCCCACTGGGCCAGAAAACAAGAGAGGATTCTCGCCATGAAGAAGAAGGGGATAGGTCTCCGCATCAAATTCACGCTGTTCATAACGGCGCTGATAATTTCCGTCGTTCTGATGGTGTCGATCCCCCTGGGCTTCTACATGACGACGAACCAGGAAAGGAACCTGGCCGAAGGGCTTTTCCAGCGCTCCGCCGTTCTTCTGGAAAGCCTCACCACAGGCGCCCGCACCTATCTGCCCAGCGGCAACACCCTGGAACTGGGCCTCCTGCCTGCGCAGACTTCCGCGATGACCGAGGCCCGTTTCGCGACCATCACCGGAAGGAGCACGACGGACGTGGCCGCGTACGGGTACGTATGGGCCACCAACGACAGGGAGATCGCCGGAAAAATCGATGCGGCGGAGGTCGTTCCGGGCGAATCGAAATTGCGGGATGAAGTTTCCGGAAAGGAGGAGACCCTGGCGCGGGAAATCGACAAGGCGGCGCGGGACGCGCTGGCGGAAACCGCCGCGGAACTCGACCGCATCGCGGTGGAACTCCGCAGGCTCGCCACCCGCAACGACACGGCGTCCCGGAACCAGTTCGCCGACCTCCAGAAACGCGACAGCGCGCTGAGAGCGGAGATAGACGCGAAGCTTGCCAAGCTGGGGCAGAAGGTTTACTCCGAACCGGCCTTCACCACCGATATTCCCGATCACTCGGGATTGCCCTGGTTTGCCAGGCGATGGAACGAAATCAGGGACCTGTTCAACAAGAAAATTCTGGACCGGGGGACCACGGCGTACACCTTCTATAAACCCGTCCTGTACCGAACCACCGGAATCGATACCTATTACCGCGGTCTCGTGCGGCTCGGGGTTTCCACCGAGGACATCCTGCGGGAGGTGGAGGCCTCCGGAAGGACCCTCATCATCATCACCGCCATCGTCGCCCTTGTCGCGCTGCTGGTGGGGATCATCGGCGCCCTGGTGCTGGCGTCCATCACGATCATCCCGATCCGGCGCCTCGTGCACGGGGTCGAGAGGATCCGGGACACCGAGGACAAGGAGGAGCTGAAGGACCTTGTCATCGACGTCAGGACCCGGGACGAGATAGCGCTTCTGGCGGACACGATAAACCAGATGACCCAGGGGCTGGCGAGGGCCGCCGCCGCGAGCAAGGACCTGACGGTGGGAAAGGAAATTCAGAAAATGTTCATCCCCCTGGAAGTCGGCCCGGGCGGAAAGAAACTGACCACCGGCAAGACCGAGACTCCGGAGGCGGAGTTCTTCGGCTACTACGAGGGCGCCAAGGGCGTTTCCGGTGACTACTTCGACTTCCGCAAACTCGACGGCGAGAATTACGCCTTCATCAAATGCGACGTCGCCGGAAAGGGAGTGCCGGCGGCCCTCATCATGGTGCAGGTCGCGACGGTTTTCATTTCCTATTTCAAGAACTGGACGGCGCAGAAGGGACTCGACATGGTTCCCCTGCTGTACCAGATAAACGACATCCTGGAGTCCCAGGGCTTCAAGGGACGTTTCGCCGCGATGACGCTGGGTATCTTCAACACCAAAACCGGCCGCAATCACGTGACCCACGCCGGCGACAGGATCCTGAACCTGTACGACGCGGGGAGCCGGAGTTTCCGTCAGCGGACCATGAACGACTGCCCGGCGACGGGTGTCTTCCCGAACTTCATGATAGAAATGAAGAC
>CAZGUL010000276.1:0-4652 GCA_964529055.1 uncultured Spirochaetaceae bacterium | reverse complement strand
TCCACCGGCTCGTGGTCGTTGAAGGGGTCCGCGGGGCGGGAAAGGTAATCGCCCAGGAGATGCAGGTCCGGCGCCCCGTAGTCCCAGTAGGGGACGCCGTCGGGCGGTGTGTTGTCGATGTAGAAGTCGGCGACGGCCCGGGCGGTTTCCTCGAACCTCCGGAGGACCGCGCCTTTGTCCGGGAAGTACGGAATTTCGAGACTTGAGAATTCCGCCGCGTCCAGATCCCGGAGGAACTCGAGCTCCTCCGCGAAGCCCAGGAGGATCCACGCCAGGCCCCGGGTCCACGTGGTGAAGGGCGAATACCCCTGCTGGCTGGACGGGCAGCGGTAGGAGCCGTCGTTGGTGTTGAAGATCGACTCGTGGGCCACCCGGCCGCGGACGTCCCAGCGGTCCCGGCCCTCCCCGAAGTAGACGTTGAACCGGGCCGTGGTTTCCGCGTGCTGGAGGAGCCGCCGGAGCAGGCTGATTTTCCGGTCCCGCTCGCCCATCAGGAGGTGGCCCAGTTTGTGGGAAACCGCCAGGACCCGGAGGGAGCGGATCGTGTCGGCGAAAAGCGAGTGGGGGCCGTTGAACGATGCGATGTAGCCCAGCTCCCCGGGAAGGCTTGTCCACCGGGAGGCCTGCACCGCCCCGGAAACCTTCAGCGCCAGCTCGGCGACGCCCCGGTGCGCCGGGTCCTCCGGCAGGGAGCCCTCCCGCATCATCCGGAGGATGTTCCCGTAGGTGCTTGAATTGTTGAAGCCGTGGTCGTGGACCCCGGTGTGGGTGACGTGGGGCGCCATGTACCGGAAGGTGCCAGTCTTGCCGATGTCCAGAAGCCGCCTGTCCCCCAGGGCCTCGTACGCCAAGAGGGCGCTCCCGAACTGGAAGCCCTGGGTCCACTCCGTCCAGCCCCGGGACGTGTACCTGCCCGCCGCCGTGAAGACCGGCGAGCCGTCCCCGGGCTTCCATCTTTCCGCGAGGGCAGCGATCTTCGGCGCCGCCGCCGCGAAAACCCCGTCCGCCAGCCGGGCGGCCTCCGCCGCCCCGGGCGCCTTTCCGGCCGCAATCATGGTGACCCCCTTCGTTTACAGCCGCGGAATGTGGAAGCCGCCGTCCGTGTAAACGACGCTCCCCGTGGAAAACGCGAAGTCCCCCGCCAGGAAGGCCTTGACCGCCCTGCCGACGTCCTCCGGGGTGCCCCAACGGTTCTGGGGGACGATGCCCCCGGCGATCAGGGCGTCGTACTTTCCCTTGACGCCGCTGGTCATGTCGGTCAGCATGATGCCGGGGCGCACCTCGTAGACGCCGATGCCCTTTTCCGCCAGCCGGGCGGCCCACAGGGAGACCCCCATGGCCAGGCCCGCCTTGGACACGCAGTACTCGCCCCGGCCCGTGGAGGCCGTGGTGACGGAAATGGACGTGACGAAGACGATCTTGCGCCCCGACGGGATGGCCGACGGCCGGTCCTCCTCGATCCAGCGCCGGGCTATCCTCTGGGTCAGGAAGTAGGGGCCCTGCAGGTTGACCCGCATGAGCTCCTCGAAGGATTCCTCGGTGGCCTCCAGGATGTCCTGCCGGACCCGGGGCCCCATGCCCGCGTTGTTGACCAGGGCGTCCAGGCCGCCGAACCTCTCGAAAACCGCGTCGGCCATCCGGTTCCTCTGGTCCCTGTCCCCGATGTCGGCCTGGAAAATATCGAAGACCTGCTCCCGCGACGGGGCCGCCGCGGCGCAGAGCTCACGGCACTCCTCGGCGGCTTTTTTGTTTCCCGCGTAGTTGATGGCCACGGAAAACCCCGCCTTCGCGAGCTCCACTGCGGTTCCGCGTCCCAGGCCCCGGCTAGCCCCGGTGACCAGCGCGGACGGTGTTCGAGTCTTCGGCATCGGATCGTCCTCCCGGAATAATTATTGCATGCAACAAATAAAGTATGCGGCGGCCCGCCGGGTTCTGTCAATAATAAAGTTGAAAAATTCCCCGTTTGAGACGATGATGGGACGAGGAGGGCCGATGAGTCTCCTGCTTCTGAAAAATCTGCCGTTTTTCCAGCCCGTTCCCGCGAAGATCCTCGAGGTGTGGCTCCGCTCCTTCACCCCGCCGGTGAGGAACCACCCGAAGGGCACCATCGTGGCCTTCCAGGGACAGGAGTACCGGGAGCTCCTGTTCATCCTGTCCGGGCAGGTGGACGCGGAAATCCAGGATTACGGCGGCAAGACCCTGAAGGTGGAAACCCTTGCGGCGCCGGAGCCGATCGCGGCGGCCATCCTTTTCGCGCCGGAAAAGGCGCTTCCGGTGACGATAACGGCTGCGACGGACGTCAAAATCATCGCGGTTCCCCGGGAACAGGTGCTCCGGCTCTGCCGCATCAGCGAGGACTTCCTGCTGAGCATGCTGACCGACATGGGGACGAAGATCGCGTTCCTCGCCCAGAAGCTCCGTTTTCTGCAGTTCGGCACGATAAAAAGGAAGATCGCCGGCTTCCTGCTGGAGGAGATGAGCCGCCAGAGGTCCGCCGTTCTGACCGTTCCCCAGACGAAGGAAGTCCTGTCCGAGATCTTCGGGGTGACCCGCCCGGCCCTCTCCCGGGTGTTTTCCGAGCTGTGCCGGGAGAAGATCATCGGGCAGGAGGGAAGAACGATCCGGGTGCTGAAGCCCGCCCGCCTCCGGGAGATGATGGAGGAGGAGGGATAGCCCCGCCCGGGCGATTCCTACGGCCTCTCCGCCTCGAGGATCGTCACGAAGGACTCGTCCGGCGCCCACGCCGCCCCGCCGAAAGACCCGTACAGGACCGGATTCCGGAAGCCTGCCTTTTCCGCCGCATCCGCCAGGTCCTCCCCGCGCAGTATGAGAAGTTTAACACCCCGGGTGTACTTTTCCTCCCGCCCGCCCGAAACGACGAGGTCGGTCTCGAAAACGACGTGGTCCCGGTCCCCCGCCGGAAGGTAGCGGCGGACGAACTCCACCCCCTCCCCCCGCAGGGTCGGCAGTTCCCGGAGGTTTTTTTTCAGCACCCGGTCGAAGTTGATGATCTGAAGGAGGAGCCTGCCCCCGGGGGCGAGGACCCCCGCGAAACCCGTGAGGGCCCTGCCGACCCCGGAACGGTCCGCCAGGTGGACGAGGGAGTTTCCGATGCAGGAGAGCCCCGCGAAGCCGCCGGCCGCCGGGCCGGGGAGGCTCCGCAGCGCCGCCTCCAGGTCCAGCATGTCCCCGGCCGCGAAAAAAGCCCTGTCCCCGAGCCCCCGGGAGGCGGCCTTTTCCCGGGCCGATGCTATCATTGTTTCGTCCAGGTCGACGCCGGCGACGACCCGGCCCGGCTCCGCCGCGAGCTCCAGCGCATAGGTTCCCGTCCCGCAGGCGACGTCAAGAAGCGGCGAGCGTCCCGCGAACCGCCGGCGGAGAAAGGCGAGGATTTCCCCTTCCATCGGGAAGACCCGGTCGTAATACCGGGAGAGAACATCGTAAAATTCCATGAAATCAATATACTATAATAAGACCGGAGGGAAAGAGATTCATGTTCAATCCTTTCAAGAGTCTGCGGCCGAACCGCTCCGTGGGGCTGGCCCTGGGAAGCGGCGGGGCGAAGGGGATCGCCCACATCGGCGTCCTGGAGCGCCTGGACGCCTCGGGGATCCCGATCGGCATGATCGCCGGGTCCAGCATCGGGGCCGTCGTCGGGGCGCTGTACTGCGCCGGGTCCCTGGACCGTTTCCGGGACGACCTGGCGGCGATGTCCTGGAAGGACCGGATCGCTCTGGTGGATCCGGTGATTCCGAAACAAGGGCTTCTGGGGGGAAAAAAGCTCAAGGCCTTCCTGGGCCGGTACATCCCCCCGTCGGCGAACATCGAGGATTTTCCGGTCCGGCTCGCCGTCGTCGCGACGGACTACCGCACGTGGAGTCCCCTGGTGTTCGAAAAAGGCAATGTGCTGGACGCCCTGCGCGCCAGCGTCTCCATTCCCGGCGTTTTTACCCCGGTGCGTTTCCGGGACACCCTGCTGATTGACGGCGGAGTGTCCAACCCCCTGCCTGTCGACGTGGTGAAGAGGATGAACGCGGGAATCACCATCGCCGTGGACCTGCATCCCCTGCGGGAGAAAAAATCGCTCCGGAAGATCGCCGAGGGCAACACCGCGTCGGTCCGGGAGGAGGTTTCCGCGGGCATGGAGGAGAGGAACGAGGAGACCTCAGCCGGGGAGAACATCTTTTCGATCATCGCCCAGTCCATCGACATCATGGAATACGTCAACACCTTCCTGCTGGTCAAATACGCCCGGCCCACGGTGGTCATCCAGCCGGATCTGAACGACCTGGGGACGCTGGACTTCACGCAGATCGAGCGGGCGGTGGAGGAAGGGCGCGCGGCCTGCCGCCGCAAGGCGTTCGCGCTGAAGATGAAGGCGGAGCTGTGGGCGGGCTGAGCGGGCGGCCCCGGCAAGTCCACGGTCCTGGCGAACATGCTGGCCTGCCTCCCCCCTGAGGAGGAGATAACGACCCTGCCGGACGCCGCCGCCGTGTCCGCCGCGGACCCCGAAACTGCCCGGCGGTTCACGGACGTCCTGGATCGCCTCCGGCGGGACGGGGTGCGGGACTTCACACGGAGGTCGGGGAGCGGCTTCTGCAGGAAGAGGCGTGAAGAAGCGGAGAAGAAGCGGGAGGGCGGCGGCGCGGAAC
>CAZGUL010000275.1:0-4662 GCA_964529055.1 uncultured Spirochaetaceae bacterium | reverse complement strand
GCGCCCCCTCTCCGCGGGACAAATCTTCCTGGGGGGAAAACCCGTCGACGGCCCGTCCGCGGAAATCGGTTACGTTTTCCAGAATCACAACCTGCTGCCCTGGTACACGGCCCTGGACAATGCCGCCCTGCCCCTTTTCATCCGGGGCGCAGGAAAAGCCGCGGCCCGGGAAAAAGCGGAATTCGAGCTGCGCCGCCTGGGCCTCGCGTCCCTGGCGGGGAGGTATCCCGGCGAGCTGTCGGGGGGGCAGAACCGCCGGGTGGCCCTGGCGCGGGCCCTCGCGGCCGATCCGTCGTGCCTTCTGCTGGACGAACCGTTTTCTTCCGTGGACGAGTTTTCCCGCGAAGGCCTTCAGGAACTCGCGGCGGAGGTCCTCCGTTCCTCGTCGGCGGTGGGGCTCCTGGTGACCCACGGCATCGACGAGGCGGTGTTCCTCGGGGACGAGGTCTACGTCATGTCGGCGGGGGAGAAGGGAGGTCCCGCGAGCCTGCACCCCGTGCGGAAGGCCGACGGGGCCTTTTCGCGCCGCGGCGCCGCAGTCCGCCTGACTGCGGAGTTCCGCGAAGCTTGCGGGGACGTCCGCCGGCGCCTCGGGGAATTTCTGGAGGCGGGCCGTGGGTAGGCCGCGTTTTCCCGCGGGGGCGGCGGCGCTCCTCGTCCTCTGGCAGGCCGCCGCGGCCGTGCTGCCGGCGAGGATATTTCCCGCGCCGGCCCCGGTGCTCCGGCTGTTCTTTTCGCTTCTGCCGGGAGAGCTGGGTCTTCACGCCGCTGCCAGCGTCGGAAGAACCGCCTGCGCCGTGGCGGCCGCGACCCTGTTCGCCCTGCCCCTGGGCATCCTGCTCGGCAGGAGCCGCCGGGCGGACCGGATGGCCGGCCCCCTGGTGTACCTGCTGTATCCCGTCCCCAAAATCGCCTTTCTGCCCGTTTTCATGCTTCTCTTGGGAATCGGCGACACGGCGAAAATAGCGCTGGTTTCGTCGGTCATTTTCTTCCAGATGGCGGTGATGATACGGGACGCGGTGCGGCGGATACCGGGGGAATACGAGGCCGCGGTGAGGGCCCACGGGGGCGGGAAGCGCGCCGTTCTGCGTTTCGTTCTGCTGCCCGCTTCCCTGGGAGGCGTCATATCGTCGCTGCGCTTCGCCGGAGGCACTTCGCTTGCGGTGCTGTTTTTCGCCGAGACCTTTTTCACCACCTACGGGCTGGGTCAGTTCATCATGGACGCGTGGTCCCGGATCGATTACGAGCGGATGTTCGCGGGCATTCTCGCCATGAGCGCGGCGGGACGCCTCGTCTTTGCGGGAATCGACGGGCTCGAAAGACTGCTGTGCCCCGGAGGATCCGGGACACAAAAAAAAGAGGCGGACTCCTGAGAGCCGCCCCGTCGTCCGGTCCGCGATTCCGCGGCGGAGGGAGACTTTACGCGGTGGCCGCGCCTTCGAGCTGTTTCTTGCCGCTGGCAAGGGCGGCCTTGCACTGCTTGCAGATCATGACTTTCTTGTCGCCGGCGGGGACTTCGTACACGACCTTTATCCCGGTCTTCTTGCACACGGGGCAGGAACCCCGTCCGCTATTCTTCTGAGAGCGCAGCCCCGCTCCCCTGTGAGCTTTCGACATGAACATTCCTCCATTCAGTTACGGCATACTACGAAAAAAAACGCGGCTTCGTCAAGGACCTCATAACCCGATGGGATATTTTCCAAATTCCCGTACGGCCTCCCGCATGGCCCGGTAATTCTCCAGCCGGGAACCGGGCTGGAGGACGTTGCTGGTGGTTATGACAAGGCCTCCTCCACGGGCCGCGCCGCTTATGGCGTCCCGCACCTCCCTGCGGGCGTCCTCCGGGGTTCCCTCGATCAGGGTGTCGCAGTTCGCTCCGCCGAAAAAGCAGAGCCTGTCCCCGTAAGCCTTTTTCAGCCTGCCCAGGTCCATGCCGATGTTGGTCTGGATGCCGTGCCAGGCGTCGACTTCGCAGTCCACCAGGTCGTCCAGGATGTCCCAGACATTGCCGTCGGTGTGCTTTATGAAGATTCCGCCCCTGCGGTGCACCGCCTCGGCCTGCCGCCTGATTGCCGGCTTGATGAACTTGCGGAAAAGCTCCGTCCCCATGATGGGGCCCCTGTTGTCCGAATAGTCGTCGGTGGTCATCACCGCGTCGGCGCCGGCGTCGAGAAAGGCTTCGAGGGTCCTGATGCACCTGCCGACGTAAACGTCCACCGCCTTGAACACGAAGTCCTCGTCGGTCATCATCCGCACCAGAAACTCCTCCATGCCGACGGTCTGGTTCCACGGGAAACTGCCGTCGAAGGGGGCCCGGGCGACGATGAAATGGGTGTCCTTCAGCTCCTTCACGACGTGGTGCAGGGCATCGAGCTCCGAATCGTCCACAGCGAAGGGGGCGTCCGGGTCCGGCAGGTCGTCGACGGTCAGGTCCGTCGGAAAATCGGGGTGAATGACGTTGCCCGCGTCGGGATTGAAGTGGATCTCCCTGCCCTCCTCGTCCAGCCACGAATGGGGGCCCGTCATCACGGGAGGTTTGTACTCCTTCTTCTTCGGCACCACCGGCACCCGGACGTAGTCCCACTCGAGGGTCCGCGCCAGGTCCACGATGGTCCTGCCGTAATCCCGGACGATCTCGTCCCGTCTTCCGTTCCAGAGGGCTTGCATTTCCTCCCAGCCGGTGGAATAGAGGGTCGGGCAGCCCAGGATTTCCGCTGCCAGCGTTCCGTTTACCTGGTTTTCCCCCGTGGGAACCCTGTCGGGTTCCCGGTGTTTCAAAGCCAGAAGCACGCGTTCTTTACCGGTCACGTCATTCTCCTTCGTCAGCCTATCAGGACCGCGGGAAGCCACGTCACCGTGGCGGGAAAGATCACCATCGTCGCGACCACCGCGAGCAGTGCCACGAAAAACCACAGCATGCCCCGGGTGAACTGGGCGGTGGTTATTCCCGCGATCTCGCAGATGATGAACATGCTGAGACCCAGCGGCGGGGTCACGAGTCCGACCATCAGGACCAGCGTCGCGATGACGCCGAAATGCACCAGGTCCATTCCGACGCTGTTAACCAGCGGCATCAGCATGGGAATGAAAATGATGATGTTCGCCGAGGGGTTCATGAAGCAGCCGGCGATCAGGAATCCGATGATGATAAGTATGAGGACGACCGTCGGGTTCGTCGAGAAGGAGGTTATGCCGTTGGTCAGGAGAAGTCCCACCTGTTCCTTCGACAGGACCCATGCCAGGGCGTAGGCCGCCCCGACGATGATCATGATGTTCGCCGTGTCCTTCGCGGTGGTGACGAACATGTCGAAGATGTCGGACAGTTTCGCTTCCTTGTAGACGAACATCCCGACGACGAAGGCGTAGAGAACGGCGACGACGCCCGCCTCGGTGGGGGTGATGAAACCGCCCAGGATGCCGCCGAGAATCACGACGGGCGTCGAAAGGGCCGGCAGGGCTTCGATGAAAACCTTTCTCAGCTGCGGAAAGGTGGCCCGGACGGACTTCGGATAGCTTCTCTTCTTCGATATGAAATACACGAGGACCATCTGGTAGAAGGCCAGAAGCAGCCCGGGGATGATTCCCCCGATGAAGAGCTTGCCGATGGAAATTCCCGCCACGCCGCCGATGAGCACCATCGGGATGCTGGGCGGAAAAATCGGGCCGATCGTCGCGGACGCCCCGGTGACGGCGGCGCTGAATTCCATGTCGTAACCCTCGTCTCCCATCGCCTTGATGAGGACCTTGCCGAGCCCGCTGGCGTCCGCCAGGGCGGAACCGGACATGCCGGAGAAGATGAGGCTGGCCAGGATGTTGACGTGGGCCGTTCCGCCGGTGAAGTGCCCCACCAGGGACCGGGTAAAGCGGAATATCTTGTCGGTTACGCCCGTGGAATTCATGATGTTGCCCGCGAGCATGTAGAGGGGAATCGCCATGAGCTCGTAGGATTCCGCTCCGGTGACCATCCGCAGGGGCATGTTCACGATGGGAAGAAAGGGGTCCATCATGAAATACGAGAGGGCCGCGATTCCCAGGGTGAAGGCGACGGGGATTCCCATGATGAACCCGATCGCCATGACGAGAAGCACCACGCTCAGCATATCATCGCCCCCTCATCTTCTTGATGAAGGAGTACGCCGAATACGCCATCATCAGGAAAAACGAAACGGTGAGTGAAGAAAAAAGAAAAAACTTCGACACCGCGATGGACGTGGCGGTCTGTTTCGAGTACGACATCACCACGGGCAGGGAGTGGTAGAACATGAGGGCGAGAAAAACGAACACGATCAGCGAATTGATTTTTCCCAGTATGTCGTTCACTTTTTTCGGGAGCAGATTGCTGACGACGTCGACGATGATGTGCTTGTTGTTGATGAACAGCACCACCGACCCAAGGAACGAAACCCACACGAAAAGCCACACCGCCATTTCCCCTGCCCACAGCAGGGAACCGCGGAATATGTAGCGCGTACCGACCTGGGCGAAAAGGAGCAAGACCATTCCCACCAGAAGCGCGCCGCATATTTTTTCCAGAATTAAAACGAATTTTTTTTCCATAAAATCCTTTCACCCCCGAAAATGAGAGAAAAGCCGCCGCTTGCGGCGGCGGCTTCCCTTCAAACAAAATTGCCGATCGTTATTTCCGGATCTTCGCGAGTTCCG
>CAZGUL010000274.1:0-4681 GCA_964529055.1 uncultured Spirochaetaceae bacterium | reverse complement strand
GTCATTTCTCCTGAAACGGCGAGGTTTTCCTGAAGATAGAGCAAACGCGCGGCCCCGTCAATCGCCCGGGTGCGTTTGCTCCTGCAGGGTAAAAGTCAGCCGGGCGGTGGTCCCCCGGCCCGCGCCGCCGGAGAACGTCAGGTTCCCCCGGATCTGGTCCGTCAGCAGCCGGACGAGTTTGAGGCCGAGCCGCGGCGACGTGTCCGAATCGTAGCCCTCCGGCAGGCCGGCGCCGTCGTCGGACACGATCAGGGCCGCGTTTCCGTCCGTGTTTTCCAGGACGACCGAAACCTTCCCGCTCCTGTTCCCGGGAAACGCGTACTTCAGCGCGTTGGTAAGAAGTTCGTTCAGGATGAGTCCCAGGGGGATGCTCCGCCGGGTGTCGATCACCGCCTCGGCGAGCCGCAGGCTGAAGTCTATCCGCCCCGGTTCCGGCGCGTAGGTCGAAAACAGGGCTTCCGCCAGGTCCTTTATGTACACGTGAAGCGCCACATCGTTCAGGTTTTCCGACCGGTCCAGGTGTTCGTACAGGGCGACGATGGAATGCAGCCGGTTCCTTGCGCTCATGAAAACGTCCCGGGACCTGTCGTCGGAAAGCTCGTTCATCCCCAGGTTCAGCAGGCTCGATACGAGGGCCAGATTGTTCTTTACCCGGTGCCGGAGCTCCAGGAGCAGGGTCTCCTTGTCCCGAATCGACAGGCGCAGGAGTTCCTCGGCACGCTTCTGCTCCGTTATATCCCTGCCGATGGTGATGAGGCCGGCGGGCTCGCCCTGGGGGCCGCGGACGGGAACCTTCGTGTTGAGCCGCCATTCGACGTTTCCGTCCCGGGCGGCCATTTTTTCCTCCCAGACCGAAATGCCCAGCTCGCCATTCAACGTGGCCCTGTCCTCCTCGGCGAAAACCCGGGCCTGCTCCTCCGGGTACAGGTCCCACACCGTTTTCCCTATGATGTCCACAGGAGAATAATTCTTTGCCTGATTGACTTTTGCGGCATTCGCGAAGATGTACCTGCCCCCGCTGTCTTTGTAGAAAATCGTATCCGGGATGTTGTTGATCAGGGTGAGAAGGACCTCCCTGCCGGAGAGGAGGGCTTTTTCCGCCTCGATGCGAGCCTCCCGCTCCCGCAGTGCCGTGATTCCGAAAGCCACGTCGTCCGCCAGCGCCGCGAGAAGCTCGGCTTCCGTGGGGTCGAAGGCGTCCGGAAAGGCGGAATTCAACGCCATGACGCCGATGACGCGTCCGGCGGAAACCAGGGGAAGCACGATCCCCGAGGCGTACCCCCGCTCCACGGCGTCTTTCCGCCGCCATTCCGCGACGGAGGGATCGGTCGGAATGCGCCGCGCGACGGCGGGTTTTCCCGTCCGAACGGCCTGTCCCGTCAGGCCCTGTCCCCGTTCGTCGTCGCCCCAGCCGAGGCGCAGGGCGTTCATGTAGTCCGGGTCGATCCCGATCCCGGCGGCGAGGCGGACGATTTTTTCCTTCTCGTCTTCGGCGTAACCGATCCAGATCATCTTGTAGCCGCCGGTATCGGCGATGATCCGGCAGATTTCGTCCAGAAGTTCCTTTTCGGACTGCGCGCGGATGATCGCCTTGCTGCAATCGCTCCTCACCCGCAGGGCCCGGGCCGCGGCCCGGAGATCGGCCGAAAGGGCCGAGATGGCATCTTCAAATTTTACATGCGTATCGCTCATGCAGTCATGTAATATAGCGCAGAAAGTCAAAATTGTCAAATAGATTTAATATAATGATTTATAGGGAAAACCCTCTTCCGGAGCATCGATTTTTCTCTTATTATTGTCCCGTATCAAAAACACCGATGAGAGGAGCAAAAAATGAAAGCGCTAATTCTGGGCGGCACCGGGGTGATCAGCCGCGCCATCACCGAAAGACTGCTTGCGAACGGACACGAAGTCGTTCTTTTCAACAGGGGAACGAAAAGTCTCCCCTTCGGAAACAAAGTGCGGACGATTCACGGCGACAGATCGAAGGCCGGGGGGCTTGAAACCGCCGTCGGCGCGGAGAAATTCGACGCCGTCATCGACATGATCTGCTTCAACAGGAAAGACGCCGAGGAAACCGTCCGGGTGTTCCGCGGCCGCGCGGGGCAGATCGTCATCACCTCCAGCGTCGCCGCGTACAAGAGGCCGTACAAGTCGCTGCCGATCCGGGAGGACGCGGAGGAACTTTTCGAGGACCCCTCCTTCGGGTACGCCTTCCACAAGGCGGAGCTGGAAAGGTTCCTGTGGGACGTCATCCGGAGGGAGAAGCTTCCGATCACGATAATCCGTCCGTCCCTGACCTACGGCGCCGGCGCCCTGAACATCGGCGTTCTGCGGCAGAATTACGGCATCGTCGACAGGATCAGAAAGGGCAAGCCCCTGGTGATGTTCGGCGACGGCCAGAATCCCTGGCAGTTCACCTTCGTCGAGGACCTGGCGAAGGCGTACGCGGGCATTCTGGGAAACCCGAAAGCCTACGGCCAGGCCTATCACCCCGTAAGCGACGAGATCCGCCGCTGGGAGGACCTGTACCTCGTGCTGGGCAGCCTGGTGGGAGTCGAGCCCAGGATCGTGCACTTTTCCAGCGAGCTTCTGATGAAAGCCGCCCCGAATCTCTGCGCCCACCTGTACTTCGAGAAGACCTATCCCGGCGTGTTCGACAACGGGAAGACGCGCACCGCCGTGCCGGATTTCAAGGCAACCACGTCCTTCCGGGACGGAATGGCGGCCATCCTGGCCTGGTGGGAAAAGGAAGCGAACGTCGTCGATCCGGAAAAGGACAAGCTCGAGGACGATCTCGCCGCCCTGCACACGGAGTTTGCCGGCAGGCTTTCCGGTCTGTATCTTAAGTAGGTGGGCGGCGTCACCGAAAGCGGTTTCTTTTACGACCTCTTCATGGCGCCCCTGGAAAAGGGGGCGCTGGGAAGGCTCCGCTCGTGGGTCCTTCCGCTTGCGGAGGGAAGAGTCCTTGAAGTCGGCGCCGGAACGGGGGCCAACCTGCAGCACTTCGCCGCGGGCCGGGTAAGCGAACTCGTGGTTTCCGACCCGTCGCTGAATACGGGGCGGATCCTGCGCAAGGCCCGGTTTTCCGGAGGCGGCGGGCCGCAAATGTCCTGCGTCTGCGCCGGCGTGGAAGACCTTCCCTTTCCTGACGGGGCCTTCGACTGCGTTGTTTCCACCCTGGTATTCTGCACCGTCCCCGATCCGGCGGCGGGCCTCCGGGAAATCCGCCGGGTGCTGAAGCCCGGCGGCTCCTTTCTGTTCATCGAGCACGTTCTTCCCCGCCGGCGCGGGACGGCCGCGCTTTTCCGGTTCATCGCCCCCGCGTGGAGCGCCTTCGCCTCCGGCTGCAGGCTGGACCGCCGCACCGTAGACATCATCGCCGCCGCCGGTTTCGAAATCCGGGAGCTCCGGTACGCCGGCGGGGACGTTTTCGCCGCCGGCCGGGCCGTCCGGGCCTGAGCCTCCGCGAGGCCGGAGGCCTCTCGGGGTCAGTTTTTCAGCGCTTTGCGGACCTTCATCTTGTCGACTTCGTTGAGCTTCTTGCCCGTGGCGATTTTCGCCCAGGTCGAGTAGTTGTAGAAGCGCAGGGCGTTGGCGGCGACGAAAATCTCGTTGTACAGGTCGAAACTCCCGGCGGGCAGGAAAAAATCCTGGACGTTGTCGGTGCCGAGGCGGACGGGAACGTCCTCGGCGAGAAAATCCAGCACCCGGGTTATGCTGTTGTGCATGGGAACCTTCAGCCGCCTGTCCTGTTTGTTGCTGAGGGTGGCGCTGGGGCACACGATGACGCCGATGTTCGTTTCCTTCAATCCCTCCACGACTTCGCGGAACCTTTCTTCGCCGTAGGACGCGACCGACAGGGCATGGACCGCCCAGATCGTCGGCCTCCGTCCCTCGGCGTGCCCCGACGGGTCCGGCCGGAGCCACCGCGCCGCCTCGATGAGGGTCAGGGTGCCGTCCTCCTCCGGCTTGTTGGTCTGGTCCACGTGGAAGTGCACCTCCTTTCCGTCCAGGGAGTTCGCGAAACCGATGACCCGCCGGAAGTGTTCCCGGAAACCGATGTGCCCTTTCCGGGCGTCCCGCTCCGGCAGCGTTCCGATGAAATCGGCCATTTTCGCGCCTTCGGCGAAAACGTTCCAGCGGGCGGGATCGTCGTCCTTGAAACCGAAAATCGGGTACGCGCCGACCCGGAAATCGATTTTTCCCGCGAACCGCGCCTTGACCTCCAGGGCGCATTCCAGGGCGCGCAGGCCCACCCCGTCCGCGGTGGTGTCGATGAAGCTGTCGATCCGCCGGATGCCCCGGCCGGCGGATTCCTCCAGCGCAGCCGACAGTCGTTCGCAGAGGGATTCCCGGGTGTACGCGAGCCCGCCGTGGAGGACCCCCGTGGTATGCTGTTTCACCTCCAGCGGATAGGTCGCGATCTCCCACGGGTCCATGTCCGCGTGGGCGACGTATTTCGCCTCCATGACCAGGGCCCTGTCCAGATGGGCGTGGGCGTTCCACCACCCGCCCTCGTCGGCGACGGCTTTGCGGATTTCCTCCTCGAAACTCATGCTATCCCCCTCCCGGTGTTGGTTTTCCGGCAAAAAAAACCCCCTGTTCCCGGGGGAAAAGGGGGTTAGAAATCGGCGCCGGTCCGATGAAACGGCGCCGGCATCCCGTCGAGTCCAGCGTT
>CAZGUL010000273.1:3531-4698 GCA_964529055.1 uncultured Spirochaetaceae bacterium | reverse complement strand
CAAAAGGCTCGGAAGGGACCTTCAGGCTTCGTACCTGGCGGCGAAACAGACCGGAGTCAAACTTTCCACGCTGGAGCTTTCCGGGCTTTTCCGCAACGAGAACGGTGTCGAGGTGTACTTCGCGGCGCCCCGGTTCACCATGCGGGAGAACGGCAGGGAATTCTCCGGCGGTTTCGCCATCTACGCGTTCGACGGCGACATTCTCGAAATGAAGATCCTGAAGGAAAACGGCATCATCGATTCGACGCGGACCTACCGGCTTCTCTACCAGGAAGAAAAACGGGGCAAGCAGATACTGCGGAACATCACCCTGCAGCCCGCCCAGGTGACGGGATCGGGTGTCGAAGTGAGGACCTCGGGGACGGTCAGGCTGCAGCAGATTACCGAGCAGGAAGGATGACCGGTGCCTCCTGAAAAAGCAGGAACCCCTCGATGCCCTGCTCCTTAAGTCGCACGAGAACGTTCTGCGTCGCCGCATCCGTCCTTTCTCCCGGCGCGAGGGGAACGACGACCTTGTACATTTTTTTCCCGTCGGGACGGATTTCCTCCCGGAGCTCGGCGGGGAATCCCAGTTTCCCGAGGTCCCTGGCCATGTATTCCGCGTTTTCCTTCATCGAGAACGAACCCGTCTGAATCGCTGAGGGACTCAGGGCCGTCTTTCCTTTTTCCTTTTCCCGGGAATCGCCGCTTTTCCCGCGGGAGATGGCGGGATTAAGGACCGCGGACGGCGAGGGAAACGGTTTGACCCCCGCCGGAGATCCCGAAGCGAGTTTCGCGAGGCGGAATTCCGGGCTCTCCGGATACTCCGCTGCGAGCCGGTCATACGCCGCCTTCTTTTCCTTTTCACGTCCCAGGCTGCCCGCCAGCTCGAAGACGAAGAGCAGGATCGCCTCGTTGCCGGCCGTGTTCGCAGGATCCGCCGTCAGCGCCGAGGCGACCCGGACGGCCTCTCCGGAATCGCCTTTCGCGGCGATGACCCGCGCAAGCTGGAATACCGCCCTTTTTTTGAGACGCGGATCGGCGCTGCGTCCGGCGACCGTCCGGGCCTGCTCCTCGCTTTTCTCCAGATCGCCCGTTTCCATGAGCAGCTCGGAGGAACGCGCCAGGAAGAAAAGGCCCTCCTCGCCGGAGGAACGCGCGTACGCCTGCTCAAGGGTGGCCTGGGCT
>CAZGUL010000273.1:3283-3521 GCA_964529055.1 uncultured Spirochaetaceae bacterium | reverse complement strand
GTTTCGGGATTCGGGGCAAGGGGCAGAAAATCGTCGAGGATCCGCAGGGAGTCGCCGGGCAGGGGACAGATGTCCGCCGCCCGGTACAAAACCGGGATAAAATCCGGGGAAGTTGGGTTTTCCTTCAGCCAGACTTTGTAGGATTCGGCGGCCTTCCCGAATTCGGATTTTTTTTCATGATCCCGTGCGTCTGAAAGGGGATCGGCAAAAAGAGGCCGGGATAAAAAAATCACCACCA
>CAZGUL010000273.1:0-3273 GCA_964529055.1 uncultured Spirochaetaceae bacterium | reverse complement strand
CAGGAGGAGCCCTGCCTTCATGGTCTATACGACCCTTTCACCAACGAAGGTGTTTCCGCGAAGCTCGGCGAGCCTGACCTCGGCGAAATTTCCGATGAGATCCCGGGGACCGGGAAAAACCACCATTTCGTCCCTCTCGGTACGGGCGAGAAGTTCCCCGTCCTTTTTCTTGGAAACCCCTTCCACCAGCACGACGGCGCCGTTCCCGAGCCGCTCCTTCTTGCGGTCACGGGTTATTTCCCGCTGCAGGTCGATGATAGCGGCGAGCCGCTCGAGTTTCAGGTCCTCGGGAACAGTATCGGGCATGTCGTACGCCTTTGTTCCCTTCCGGGGATTGTAATAATAGGTGAAGGCGTCGTCGAACCGCACCTCTTTCATCAGCTCCAGCGTAAGGCGGAAATCCGTTTCCGTCTCACCGGGAAAGCCGATGAGGATGTCGGTTCCCAGGGAAACATCGGGGACCGCGGAGCGGATGCGTCCGACGAGCCTGATATAGTCTTCACGGGTATATTTTCGGTTCATCGCGGCGAGGATTGAATCGGAACCGTGCTGCACCGGAAGATGAATGTGGCGGCACAGGGCGCGATTCCCCGCCATGGTCTCGATCAAGCGGTCCGAAAAATCTTTGGGATGGGAGGTCAGGAAACGTATCCACGGGACATCGGGAAACCGATGAAGGAGTGCGCGCAGGAGCCCGGGAAAATCCAGGACGGAACCGCCGGAAGAATATTTATAGGAGTTGACGTTCTGGCCCAGGAGGGTTATTTCCCTGACCCCCCGGGAGAAAAGCTCCTCCAGTTCGGCGAATATCATCTCCGGGTCCCGAGACACTTCCCTCCCCCTGACGTAGGGCACGATGCAGTAGGAACAGAAGTTGTCGCAGCCGTGCATGATCGGGACGAAGGCCTTGTAGTCCCCCTCCATGGCGTGCCGGGCGGAGAATTTGTAGCCTCCGGTTTCGTCGAGCCTGGCCGACGCGATTTCGGACCGCGCCGTCTGCAGTCTGCGGAGAAACGACTCCTTCTGAAAGGTGCCCACCACCAGGTCCACCGCCGGGGCCTCGGTACGGATATCCTCCTTGAGACGTTCGGCCATGCACCCCATGACCACGAGAGTGAAGCGGTGTTTTTTCTTGAGGCTCTTGTACCGTCCGATGCGGCCCCAGATCCGCTCCTCAGCGGTTTCGCGGACCGAGCAGGTGTTCAGGATCACCAGGTCGGCGTCCTCCGCGCCGGCCGCGGGCATCCAGCCGGCCTCGGTCATTTCACGTTCCAGGGCCGCCGATTCGGCCTTGTTCATCTGGCAGCCGTAGGTTTCGATCCAGTACCGGCTCATGCGGCGGCCCCGTCTACCAGGAGGCGGATATAGGAACGGAAAGCGTCCCAGTCGTCCTCCAGCGGCAGGAGAATGTACGCCCCCTTGTCAAAGGTTTCTTCCACCTCATCTTCCTTCAGGTTGAGATGCTTCAGATTCGTGTAGGAGTGATAGAGCATGTTGTCCGTATCGATGACGTTCCGGGACGCGATTCGCGCCTCCCCGTATTTCAGAAAGGAATTCACCATTTCAAGGGGCGAGAGGTTCGTGTCCACGTATTTCACCAGCATCTGCATCAGGCTGTAGATTTTTCCGAAATCCCTGAGGCCCAGGCCGACGAGCTTTTCCTTGATGGCGAAAATGAGGTCCTGCTGGCGCTGCGCCCTGCCGAAATCGGACGTGAAGTGGCGGGAACGGGCTATCCGCAGGGCCTCGATGCCGTTGACATGATGCTCGCCGGCGGGATAGAAGAGCGTCGTCCAGCGGCCCCCGTCCCGGACCCGGTAGGTGGGATCCACCAGGTCCTCCACGAGGGTGATGTCGACGCCGCCGAGAATGTTGATCGCGTCAATGAAGGCGAACATGTCGATGATGATGTATTTGTCGATGGAAAGCCCGGTCATCGCCGATACTTCCTGCATGAATCTCTCCGGGCCGTAGCGGACGTAGAGGGTGTTGATTTTCCTTCCCCGGAAAAACAGGTCCCGCGGCAGGCTTATGAGGCTTATGTCGTTCCGTTTTTCGTTCACCGTCACGAGGATGATGGTGTCCGTCATCTTCTCGTGGGCCCCGACGACGAGAAAAGTCCGGGAATAGGGGTCGCGTTTTCCGGACGACCCGATCAGGGCCTTAGGGATTTCCCGTTTTTTTTTTGCTTCCTCGGCCAGGCCGAAGGTCTTCAGGGACCCCAGCGACACGTCGTCCGCGTCGAAGAGATAAATCTCGCCGAGGACTTTCTGGATGCCCAGGGCGCCGAACCTTTCGCCCGCCGGGGAAACGAGATCGAAATAAACGTAATCGGAGTCTTCCCGTGAGACCGTCGACAGGGAGAGGCCCTTGGACTTCAGATACGAGCGGAAACCGTCGTCCTCGGACAGCTGGAGGATTTCCCGGGATACCTCCTCAACCTTGAGTTCCTCGGTGGTCCGGGTGTCTATTCCGTCAAGGGCCGCGGCGAAACCGGGTTCCAGAGCGGCGTCGTCCCCGAAGGACTTTTCGCCGATGAAAAACGCCCCGGTTTTTTTGTCCAGGCCGATCCTGAGCTTCGGCACGTCCCTCTCCACCTTCATCGCTATCGTGTACAGGAGGGCGTCCCGGGTGTCCTGAGGGGCTTCGAGAACGAAACCTGATGCCGCGAGTTTTTCCCGGACGGCCGGTCTCCGCAGGAATTCCTGCAGACGGAGAATCTTGTTCGGAAGCGCGGCGAAATGCGCCGACAGGCGGGCGGTCTCTCCGGAGAGAAACGACAGCAGTTCCGGTGAGGCGGAATCGAAGGAAAATGCCGCTCCGGAGAAGCTTTTCACCTCGTAGACCGACGGGCTTTTTCCGAAACCGAAGGATAGATAAGAAGCACCGTTTTTTTCCAGGACCGCCCCGTCTCCGGTCTTCTTGAGCCGGAAGGCGTTCTTCCCGATGAAAGCCGCGATTTCGGGGGAATCCATGATTTCGAGAAACTTCTTTTCCCGCCCCAGCCTGTCGGTGTGGGACAGAAGGTTTTCCACGGCACGGTAAAAAAGGATGTTCCCCCCGCTCCTTCCGGCGTCTCCAGGGCCGGCGGCCTCCGGCTTTTCAGGTTCCAGGGGGGGGTAATTTCTTGCAGGCAGTCCGAGGGCGGATCGCAGCTCTTCGGAATCCCCGGCGAGCAGGGAAACGTTGCGCTTCAGGAGGTCCACGGTTTCCTGGGTGTCCCGGACTCCCTCCCGGAGGGAGGATGCGATTCCGTGCATCGAAACGGCAAGG
>CAZGUL010000272.1:0-4721 GCA_964529055.1 uncultured Spirochaetaceae bacterium | reverse complement strand
CGGCGGTTCTGGCGATGCTGGAGCCCGTGTTGTGCGGGCCGCTGCTTTTAACATAAAGTCTTCTGGGGACGGAGGATTCATGGAGTCTTCTGGGGACGGAGGATTCATGGAGGGAGAAATTATTATCGTCGAAACCACGTACGCAGACTGTAGCCCATAAATAGAGCACCAGGCAAGAATCCCCAAAAACTCAATCGGAAATCCGGAATACCCAGCAAAAATCAGGCGATAATCCACGGCAGTATCCCAACACAGCCATCAACCCTGCGCCAATCACCAGGGAAATCAAGAACGTTTTATTCCGTATGTTCTTTTTCTCACCTTCCAGGTAACGATCGACGGATCCTGCGAGTTGTTCGACCATCAGTCGCGCCAGATTCTCAGGCCATCCATGGTTCAGCGCAAGGTGATCAATCATCTTCTGGAGATTTTATCAACTACGAAGCTCGGCCATAACATCAAAGGCAGTTTGGACAGGCAGTTTGGGGACGGAGGTGCCCTTTCTGAGGTGCCCTTTCTGGACCGCCTCCGTCCCCGCCATGTCTTACAGTCCCCGCCATGTCTTACAAGGGAGCTTTCTGAAGTTCTTCCTTGAGTTCCTTTATCAGGTCGGCACCAACTTTCTCGGCAACCACGTCCCAGACGGGCTGTGTCGCATCCTGAAAGGCTTTCTTCTGCTCAGGAGTCAGTTCGGTGATCACGACGGTACCTGTTTTCCTGATGTCGTCGAAGTACTTCGCTTCATCCTTCCGGGCGATTTCCCGGCCCAGAAGCCCCGTCTCCTCGGCGGTCTTCCGGATGAGGTCCTGATCTTCCTTGGAGTAAGTGTCGAAAATCTTCTTGCTGTACAGGAAGGACAGGGTGGAGTACACGTGACCGGTCAGCGTGATGTACTTGTTGACCTCGTAGAACTTCCAGCCGTAGATGGCGACCACCGGGTTTTCCTGACCGTCGATGGCCTTCTGCTTCAGGGCGGTAAAAACCTCGGACACGGGCATCGGGGTCGGATTCGCCCCGAGGAGCCGCCAGTTGGCCAGGTGGATCGGGTTTTCCATGGTGCGGATCTTGAGGCCCTTGACGTCCCTTGGGGCCTTGATTTCGCGGACGCTGTTGGTCAGGTAGCGGAAACCCATCTCTGACCAGGAAAAGTTGTAAATTCCCTTCGTTTCCAGGATCGCCGAAAGCTTCTGCCCGATTTTTCCGTCCAAGATGAAATCAGCGACCTTCGCGCTGCCGAAAACGAACGGAATGTCGAAGATCGCCACTTCCGGGGCGATCCCCACCAGCGGAGCCGAGGTGGGTCCGGTGGCTTCCAGCGTTCCCGCCCGGATTGATTCGATGAGCTTCACGTCGTCGCCAAGCTGGGAGCTGGGATACAGCTCGACCTTGATCCGGCCGTTCGATCTGGCTTCGGTCTGGGGTTTGAAGTGGTCCTTCGCGGCCCGGTAGATCGGCAGCGTCTCCGGCCCTCCGACGGCGAATTTGATCGTCATCTGCGCCACCGCAGACGCTCCGCCTTCCTTGGCGGCGGCCTTCTCGGGTTCCTTCGCCTTCAGACATCCTGAAAACGCGAGAACGGCGGCCAGCGCCAGGACGATCAATCCGACTCCTCTCTTTGTCATACATCTCTCCTTGAAGCGTTAAAATTTGAACCTGCCGGGACGCGTGATGTCATTTCACGATCCTAGTGGTTATCATAACCAATTCCGGAAAATACGTTGACAGGAACAGCACCGCGATCATGGCCGCGAGGAAGGGAAGCATCCCTTTCGTCAACCGGAAAATGCTCAGATTCGAAAGCCCGCTGCCCACGTAGAGAACCGCGCCCACGGGGGGCGTCATCAGTCCGATGCACAGGTTCATCACCATGACGACGCCGAAATGGATCGGGTCGAGACCGAAACTCTTGATCAGCGGCACGAGAATTGGCGTCAGGATCAGGATGGCCGGAGCCGTATCCATGACGCAGCCCACCAGAAGCAGCAGGATGTTGATGAAAAGGAGCAGCGTATACGCGTTACCCGCGAAGGACAGGATGAGATTCGACAGCTGTTCCGGAATGTGGGCCGTCGTGATGAGATAGGCGGCGGACGTCGCGCCGCCGACCACGAACATGACCGACGCGGTGCTCTTCATCGCCGAAGTCAGGATGTCCGGCATGTCGGCGAGCCTGATTTCCTTGTAAACGAACATGGCCACGATGAACGCGTACACCACCGCGACAACGGCGGCCTCCGTGGGGGTCACGACTCCGAAGATGATTCCGCCCAGAATGATGACCGGCAGCATGAACGCCCAGAAAGCCTTCAGCGTCGCGTCGGCGATTTCCCCGAAGGTCGCCCGTCTGTCCGCCGTCATCGTCCTTTTCCGGATGTGGAAAAACCACACGAACATCAGCGCGATGCCGATGAGGATGCCGGGAATAACGCCGCCGAGAAAGAGCTTTACGATGGAAACTTCGGCCGAAACCCCGTAAACGATCATCGGAATGCTGGGCGGGATGATGGGGCCGATGCATCCGGCGCTGCAGATGAGTCCCGTGCTCCGCGGGGGATCGTAGCCTTTTTCGTTCATCACCGGGATGAGGACCGAACCGATGGCCGCCGTATCCGCGATGGCCGAACCGGAAACTCCGGCGAAGATCATGCCGGAAATGACCGCCACGTAGCCGAGCCCGCCCTTGATGTGGCCGACCAGCACATTGGCGAATTTCACGATCCGGTGGGATATCCCGCCCTTGTTCATGATCTCCCCGGCTATCATGAAGAACGGCACAGCCAGCAGGGGAAAGTTGTCTATGCCCCTGATGAGACCCTGCGTAAGGATCTGCGGGGACAGCCCGGTGGAAAGACTCATCATTATCGCCGCGGTGCCGATAAGCGCGAGACTTATCGGTACGTTCAGGAAGATCAGTCCGAAAAGACTTACCAGAAATACGCTGACCATATCTGTTCCTTCCTCCGGCTCACCGTCTGCCGCCGAGGATTCTCACCAGCCGCATCACGGTCTGGATGAGCATGATCGAACAGCAGAACGGCACGATGCTGTAGATGAGCCCGTAGGGAATTTCCAGCGCCGGGGATTCCCACGCGATGTTCTCCACGGTGGCGATGACGCCGCCCCGGATTATCAGGCCGAGCACCACGATAATGACGAGCTGGGCGAAAACCTGCACCGCCGCCCCCATCCTGGCCGGCAGGACATGAACGAGGATGTCCAGGTTCATGTGCTCGTACTTCTCGTTCGTCAGGACCGATCCTATCAGTATGGTCCAGATGAACAGAAACCGCGAAGCTTCCTCCGCCCAGGCCAGGGAGAAGTTGAAAACGTACCGGCCCACGACGTTGAAGAACACGATGACGATCAGGAACGCCGTCAGGCCGACGAGGATCCATTTGAGCAGCTTCAGCAGAAAGTCGTACGCGAGGCCGCCCCAATTCACCATATTTCCCATTCAGCACCGCCTTGTCCGAGGGTCACAGCGGAACGGCTGAGGCCGCGCCGGCGGGGATGTGATAATACGATCGCACCGGGTGCGGGACACCGTCACGGAAAACCATCACCGGTTCCAGCAGCGCCCTGCCGGCCAGCTTGTTCCCGGCGGCCCCGTCGAAAAATTCATATTCCCCTTCGGCCATGTTCAGTATCGTGATGTTCGCGGCCCGCCCCGGCTCCAGACTCCCCCACTCGCCCGAGATCCCGAGGGCCCTCGCGGCTGCGCCGGTCACCGCTTCGACCACCCGGGGAAGAGGCATTCCCAGGTTCAGGAACTTGGACATCGTGACGGGAAGACTCTGGACCCAGGGAAAACCCAGAAGCGACAGGTCGGTGGTGATGATGTCCGGAAAGAGCCCCTCCTCCATCATGGCCTTCGCCACCTTGAAGCTGAAGTTGAATTTTCCGTGGCTGCTGTCCAGGATGACGCCCCTCTTCCGGGCCTCCTTCAGTTCGGGATAAATTTTTCCGTCCGGAGTCATCATCCCTCCGGGACGCCAGGTCATGAAGTGACTGAGGATGTCGCCCCTTTCCAGCCTGTCCACGACCCCGCGGCTGAAAACGTCGAATGGATCGTTTTCGGTCCGTGCCCTGAACTCGCCCACATGCACCATCAGGGGAAGCCCCGCGTCGCGGGCGGTCTTCAGGGCGATCCCGAAAACGTCTTCCCGGATGCCGAGAAGCGACTCCATGGCACGGATTTTGACGCCCCTTATTTTGTTCCCGTATTTCCCGATCGCCTCCAGAGTGATCTTCGGGTCCACGTCGGTGACGGCCTGTATTTCGGTCCCCCTGATGAGGCCGCAGGTCGCGATGTTGATGAAAAACGTCATTTCCGTGCGGACTCCGGTCCTGAACAGTTCGGTGAGAGTGTGGAAATTCGCGGCCCCCGCGGAACCACCGTCGTTCACCAGGAGAACGCCCGAATCGATTCCCGCGGCGTCCGGAGAAATGAAGTGGTCCGTGAGCCCCGCCGCCGGGTGACAGTGGGCGTCTATCAGGGCCGGGGTCAGAATTTTTCCGTCGAAGTCGTATACCGTGGTCCCGGCGCCGGGTCCGATGTCTTTTTCAATCCGGTGGATTTTTCCGTTTTTCACCGCCACATCGTACCGGCCGTCGATGTTCCGCGCGGGATCGATGACGCGGGCCTTTTTCAGAAGTATATCCTGCATTTTCCGGCCCTCCTTCCGCGGACAGGATAGTGCCGCCGCGTTTTTGTGTCAACC
>CAZGUL010000271.1:0-4741 GCA_964529055.1 uncultured Spirochaetaceae bacterium | reverse complement strand
ATTCATCCTCGCTGCGGATTCTGGCCTGCCGGATTATCTGCGCCGCCAGACGGTTGTGCGGCAGACCGCTGCCGGAGAAAATCGGCAGTTTCTGGCCCCGTATCAGCGTATTCATGCCGTCGATGGCGGAAATTCCGGTCTGGATGAAGTCCCGCGGGTATTCCCGGGCGTAGGGATTTATCGGATCGCCGTTTATGTCGAGAAAGGTGGAGGAAAAAGGACGGCTGTAACCGTCCATGGGGCGGCCGAGGCCGTCATAGACGCGGCCCAGCATGTCTTCGGACACCAGGAGTTCCATGGGTTTTTCCAGAAATTCCACGGTGGTGTCCCGGGTGGACAGTCCGGTGGTCGGACCGTACACCTGGACCGCCGCGTAATCGTCGGAAAGCTCGATGACTCTGCCGGTTTTTTCCGTCCCCTCCCGGTCCCGTATCGCGACGATTTCGCCGAATCCCACGTCTTCCTTCCGCCGCAGAACGATGATCGGCCCGGAAACGGTGGAGAGCCCCTTGAATTCCAGACCTCTCATGACGCGTACTCCTTCTCGAGTTTTCCGAGTTCTTCGTCCAGCAGGACATGGATGTCCCGGATTTCCCCGAGTTTGTCGTTTGCGACCCGCGATTTTATGCGGACAATGCGCTCAACGGTTTCCAGGCCGCGGATCTTCAAGAGCGGGGCGCCGGCCTTGATGATCTCCAGCGCCCGGCGATAAAAATCCATGATCAATTTCAGGATGACGACCTGCTTCTCCGGCACCGAATACATGTCGATGTCGTCGAAGGCGTTCTGCTGCAGAAAGCCGTTTTTTATCATGTCGGCGCACAGCAGAACGAGGCGCTGCGTGTCCGGCAGGGCGTCGGGTCCGATGAGTTTCACGATCTGGGCGAGGCGTTGTTCCCGTTTGAGAAGTTCCATCGCCTCGGTGCGGGCCTGCCTCCAGTCCGGGTTGACACGCTCCCACCAGTCGGCAAGCTCGTCGGCGTATTCGCTGTACGAATCGATCCACGAGATCGCGGGATAATGCCGGGCGTTGGCCAGGTCGCGGTCCAGGGCCCAGAAACAGCGTATGAATCTTTTCGTGTGCTGGGTGACGGGCTCGGAAAAGTCCCCTCCCGGCGGCGACACAGCCCCGATGATGCTGATGGACCCCGTATCTCCGGCCAGGGTCGTGACCCGGCCGCCGCGCTCGTAGAATTCCGCGAGCCGCGTCGGCAGATAGGCGGGGAACCCTTCCTCGGCCGGCATTTCCTCGAGGCGGCCGGACAGTTCGCGGAGTGCCTCGGCCCACCGGGACGTGGAATCCGCCATGATGGCCACGTCGTAGCCCATGTCACGGTAGTATTCCGCCAGGGTGACGCCGGTGTAGATGGACACCTCCCGTGCCGCCACGGGCATGTTCGAGGTGTTGGCTATCAGGATGGTCCTTTCCATGATGGACCTTCCGGTCCGGGGATCGATTATCTCGGGAAACTCCCGGAGAACGTCCGTCATTTCATTGCCCCGCTCCCCGCAGCCGATGTAGACGATGATGTCCGCGTCGCACCACTTCGCCACCGCGTGCTGGGTCATCGTCTTTCCCGTGCCGAAGCCTCCCGGTATCGCTGCGGTGCCGCCCTTGGAAATCGGGAAAAAGATGTCTATGACCCTCTGACCCGTCAGGAGAGGCTCCGACATGCCGAGTTTCCGGGTATACGGCCGGGGTTTCCGGACGGGCCAGAAATGGCTCATCGTGAATTCCACGCCGCTTTCGGTGCGGGCCACCGGGTCTTCGATGGTGCAGGCTCCCGGAGGCGCCGTCCAGGCGAGTTTCTCCTCCCCGGCGAACCCGGGAGGAACGGAAATCGTGTGGCCCAGAAGTTCGGTTTCCATCACCTTTCCGAGGGGGCTTCCGCCGCGGACGACGTCGCCTTTCCGCGCCGAGGGATGAAAATCCCAGGATTTTTTCACCGCCAGCGGGTCGGATTTGACGCCCGGCTTCAGGCCCACGCCGCTCAGTTCGTACAGGTCCTTCAGGGGCCTCTGGATGCCGTCGTAAATGCAGCCTATCAGCCCGGGGCCCACCCGGACGGAGAGGGGCCGTTCCTCGGAGAGCACCTTCTCGCCGACGCGCATGCCCGTGTTGTCCTCGTAGATCTGTATCGTCGCCAGGTCCTTCTGCAGACGAATAATCTCTCCGATGAGGCGTCTTTCTCCGGCTTCCACCACGTCGTACAGACCCGAGGAGCCCATTCCTTCGGCCTGTATGATGGGCCCGTTTATCTTGACGATCCTGCCTTCAATCATGTATCAATACTTTCCTCTGAAAAGTGCCTCGATGATTTTCCGCCGCGCCCGTTCCCGAAGTTCCCCGGCCGCTTCGTCCAGGGTCAACCGGAAACGTACGCCCCCGTTTTCGCCGTGCAGGACAATGCCGCGATACCCCTGCGCCTGCCTGAGTTCCGCGTTCCGCGCCCCCAGGGCAGCGGCGATGCCCCCGGCGGCTTCCCGGGAAATGCCGGAAAAGTGAACGATATGCGGCGGATTGCCCAGCAATTTCGCGGCGTCGGCCCCGCGGCGGGACAGAAGTTCCACCGTGTCCGCCTCCCCGAGTGAAGATAAATACGCGGTCAGGGCCTCCTCGAAACGTTCTTCCAGGAACCGGAGCTTTTTCCGACTTTTCTCCAGAGGGACCGACGCACCGATACCTTTTTCGAATACCGTTTTCCTGCGTTCGAAATCCTTCTCCAGGGCGGAAAGCTCAGCTTCGATCCTGCCGGTCCATTCCTTGTCGAGGTCCTCGATCTGCTTTTCGGCGTTCTTGAGGACCCGTTCGGCCTTTTTCCGGGCGTCTTCTCGTACTTCTTTTTCCAGGCTTTCGCTGGTTCTTATGTCTTCCATATCTGCCGCAACCTAAACACTTATGCCGACCGCCTCGCGGATCGATTCGACCAGGGTTTTCTTTCCTTCAAGCCGGCCCTGGAGGCCGGGAATTTCCACAAGAAGGGGGAAAAGTCCGGACATGTTCCATTCCGCGACCTTGTCTTCGATCAGGGCCGCTGCCTCTTCGGTCATGATGAGGACCTTCAATCCTTCCCGGGATACGGCGAAATCGAAACCTTCGGCTGCCTCCTCGCGGGATCGGGCGATTCTGCCCTGTATCCCCACGAGGTTGAAGCCGAGGATTATCTCTTCCTCCCCGAGAACGAAAAAATCCACGTTTCGCCGTTCCTCTTACGAAAAAAGGATCAGAAGCGCGACCAGGAACCCCCACAGGCAGATTCCTTCCGCAAGACCGATGTAAGGCAGGGCTTTTCCGGCGAGTTCCGGATTTTCGCTCATGGCGCCCATCGCCGCGGCTCCGATCTGTCCCACCGCGATTCCGCCTGCGATGCAGGAAAGTCCCACGGAAATCGCCGCCGATATCCATTTCCAGTGAATCATCTGGGAACCGGCCGCTCCCGAGGCCTCCTGTGCGAAGGCCATGACGCCCCCCGCCGCCAGAAGACAGATTGCCAAAAACACGATTTTCTTGCTCATACCAGCTCCTCCTGAAAGCCTTTATTTCCGCGGTACGGATAATTCGAAAGGCTTGAATTCCGTTCCCGTTTCGATGAAAAATTTTGAAAAGAACTCGTAATACTGCAGACGAATGACCTGGATGGAAACGATGAGTCCCTCCAGAACGATGATGAGGGCGTTTCCCGCGATGATGACCAGCAGTCTGAAAAGCCCGCCGCCGGGAACCGTGGAAATAAGTTCCGCCATCTGGAAGACGATGAGGCTCAGGACCGCATGGGACAGGGCAAAGGCGCCGACACGGAGGAAGCTCACCGAATTGGAGACGAAATAGGAAACCGACTCCAGAACCTCAACGAGGCCTTCCATGAAAAACGAAAAAAAACCTTCCGGGAACAGGGGCCGGCGGCCGGACCCGAGGTTGTACAGGGGTTCCCCCCAGAACAGCAGCAGGACGGGTACGCCGAGAACGATGAAATCCGCGGTTCCCGGGGTGCCCCCCGCAGCGGCGCGGACGGCCGTCAGCGCCGCGTACCAGAAAAAAAAGGCACCGGCGAGGCCTGTCTTGGAAAATAACGCCCTCCTGAAATCCCTGAGCTTGAAACGATTGTAGATGTTGATGACGAGGCCTACGGAGTTGATCAGGAAACCGACTCCCAGGGTGAAACCGAAAAAAGCGGCGAGTTTGCCGATGCCGTCCGTGGGAAGAAGAGGAATGAACCTGTCCACGGGCCGCCCGAGTACGGCCCCGGTCAGGAACCGCGTCAGGGGCACCAGGGCCTTCTCGTCGGCGAAAAAAGACCCGTACAGAAAACCGGTCACCATGCTCGCGGCCCCAACCGTCTTGAAAATGGGCGCGTATTTCTTCCATTTTTTCAGCCCGGAAATCATCTCCTTTTCCAGCACCACCCCGGCGAGGATCCCGACCAGTCCCTGGCCCACGTCGCCGAACATGACGGCGAAAAGCAGAACGAAAAACAGCGATACCAGCGGGGTCGGATCGATGGTTCCGTACAGGGGCGCTCCGTAGGAAAACACGATATCGTTGAAGGACCGGACGAATTTCCCGTGTTTCAGTTTGACGGGGATTTTTTCCCTTCCCCCGATGACCGACTCGACCTCCTCCGCCTCGTAAACCCGGATTGCCAGCCTGTCTCCGGTCAAAATCTCCAGGTCCTGCAGGGTTTTTTCCAGTCCGTCCACGGGAAGCCAGCCCGAGAGCTTGACCGCGGATTCGGTGGACTGA
>CAZGUL010000270.1:3966-4753 GCA_964529055.1 uncultured Spirochaetaceae bacterium | reverse complement strand
ACATTTACCATCTTGTCGGGGAAATGGCGAAGTTCATCCTCGACGGCGATCCGTCGCGGATGGTCATATCCCTGCACCAGGAACCGGACGGCCTGCACCTCAGCGTGATGGACAATAAGATCCGGACGGACAAGGAACTCCGGACCATGGAAAAAACCCTCAACTCCGAAAAGCGTCCCGAATTGTCCGAATATTACGGAACCATGGCGGGGCACGACCTCCTGGGAACGGCCCGGCTCGACCTCATCGGATGGCAGGTCAAGAAGTCGAACGTGTCCCGGATCGAGGGGGGCACGAAGATCGATCTGTGGCTCGGGAGCGAAAGGTTCGATCCGTCCTATTTCAGCATCTCGGGGGACGCGTCCGACCGAAAGTGACGGGGCCGCCCTGGGGGCGGGGGGCCGGCTCTTTTTGCCATCCCGTTCCCTTGACAGCCCGGGGCACCCGTCTATACTTCCCTTTAGAATGAAATTGCTCATATTTATCCTGAACAGGGAAGAGTTCCTGGAAAGCGTTCTCGCCGCCTACGTGGAGGCCGGCATTCCCGGAGCGACGATCCTCGATTCCGAAGGCATGGGGCGCTTCCTGACCTACGAGGTGCCCCTCTTCGCCGATTTCAAGGATTTCATGAAAGGCAACAAGCCGTACAACAAGACGATCATTTCCGTCGTCAGGAACGAAGACTCCATCCGCCGGCTGGAGAAGCTTCTGGACAAGATCCTGGGCGGGCTCGCCTCTCCCGGAACGGGGATATTCTTCACCGTTCCGGTGGATTACGCCGCGGGCA